>JBOGXS010000355.1:0-5976 GCA_050693815.1 Thermoleophilaceae bacterium
GATCGAGGTCGACGGCAAGCTCGTTCCCAATTACGACGCCACCATCCATCCGTTCAGCGAGGGGGACGTGGTCAGCGGCAAGGTCGTGCGCATCGACCAGGACGAGGTCCTCGTGGACATCGGCTACAAGTCGGAAGGGGTCATCCCCTCCAACGAGCTTTCGATCCGGAAGTCCGTCGATCCCGCCGAGGAGGTCTCGCTCGGCGAGGAGGTCGACGCGCTCGTCCTCACCAAGGAGGACCAGGACGGCCGACTGATCCTGTCCAAGAAGCGCGCCCGCTTCGAGCGCGCCTGGCGCAAGATCGAGGCGGCCAACGAGTCCGGCGAGCCGGTCATCGGCGCCGTGATCGAGGTCGTCAAGGGCGGCCTGATCATCGACCTCGGGGTGCGCGGCTTCCTGCCCGCGTCGCTCGTCGACATCCGGCGCGTGCCGAACCTGGACGAGTACCTCGGCCAGAACATCCAGTGCAAGGTGATCGAGCTCAACCGCTCGCGCAACAACGTCGTGCTGAGCCGCCGCGCGGTGCTGGAGGAGGAGCGCAAGGAGCAGCGCCAGGCGATCCTGGAGCGCCTGCAGCCCGGCCTGATCATCGAGGGCCAGATCTCCAACATCGTCGACTTCGGCGCGTTCGTCGACCTCGACGGCATCGACGGCCTGATCCACATCTCCGAGCTGTCCTGGGCGCACGTGAACCACCCCTCGGAGATCCTCGCCATCGGCGACGTGGTGCCGGTCAAGGTGCTCGACATCGACCGTGAGCGGCAGCGCATCTCGCTCGGCCTCAAGCAGACCCAGGAGGACCCGTGGCAGCGGGTCATCGACACCTACCGGGTCGGCGACGAGCTCGAGGGCAAGGTCACCAAGGTCGTCACGTTCGGCGCGTTCGTGGAGATCATGGACGGCGTCGAGGGGCTCGTGCACATCTCCGAGCTGGCCCACCACCACGTGGACAACCCCCGCGAGATCCTCGAGCCGGGCCAGGACGTGCGCGTGAAGATCCTCGAGATCGAATCGGAGCGCCGCCGCCTGTCGCTGAGCGTGAAGCGGGTGGCCGAGCAGCTGCCGCACATCCGGACCGCGGCGCCCCCCGGCGCCGCCACGCAGGGACCGAGCGAGGAGATCGGCGACGTGCCCGACCTGGGCCTCTCCGAGGACGTCTTCGCGGGGCCGCAGGTGAGCGGCGCCGAGGACCTGCGGGCGGCGGTGGCCGACTTCGGCGAGCAGGCCGCGCCAGCGGCGGAGGAGGCTGCGCCGGCCGACGAGGAGGCCGCGCCCGCGAGCGAGGAGGCAGCGCCGGAGGAGGCTGCGCCGGAGGAGGCCCCGCCCGCCGCCGAAGACGCCGCTGCGCCCGACTCAGAGGGCGACGGCTCGGCCGAGCAGTCCGGGCGGTAGCCGTGGGAGTCCCCTTCGTGGGACTCACCGGAGGTCTCGGGGCGGGCAAGTCGACCGCCCTCGAGGCGCTCGAGGAGCTCGGCGCCGCCACGCTGTCCTCCGACGCCGTGGTGCACGAGCTGCTCGCCGGCCACGATCTGCGCGAGCTCGTCGCGGGCCGCTTGGGCCCCGGCGCGGTGCGCGACGGCCGGCTCGACCGCTCCGCGATCGCCGAGCGGGTCTTCGAGGACGCCGAGATGCGCCGCTGGCTCGAGGGCGAGCTCTGGCCGCGCGTGGGGGAGCGCGTGGCGAGGTGGCGCGCCGAGCAGGAGGCGGCCGAGCGGCCCGCGCGCGCTGCGGTGGTCGAGGTGCCGCTGCTGTTCGAGTCCGGGATGCAGGCGGGGTTCGACCACACCATCGCCGTGGTCGCCGACGAGGCGGTGCGCGAAGAGCGCGCCGGCGCGCGCGGTCACGCCTCCGTCGCGCAGCGGACCGGGGTGCAGCTGACGCAGGCGGAAAAGGCGGAGAGAGCGGACTTCACGGTGCGCAACGACGGCTCCGTCGAGGAGTTGAAGGAGTCGTTGTCGCGAGTACTTGCCAAACTCGAGGGGACGTGAGCTCGCACGCCGCCCGCATCGCGCGGCACCCCACGCGCGCGCGGATCAGGCGCCGCCGCCTGGCGGCGCTGGCCGTGGCCACGCTGGTGGGAGTGGGAGTGGCCGCGCTCGTGACCGGCCTGGTGCCGATCGACAAGGCGGTTCGCGAGATCACCCTCCCGCTGCGCCACGACGACATCATCCGCCAGCAGGCCGCCGACAAGGGCCTCGACGCCGCGCTGATCGCGGCGGTGATCTACGAGGAGTCGCGCTTCCGCGACCAGACCTCGCATGCAGGAGCGCGCGGACTGATGCAGATCACGCCAGACACGGCGGACTTCATCGCGCGGCGCTCCGGCGGCAACCGCTTCCATCAGTCCGACCTCGCGACGCCCCAGATCAACATCGCCTACGGGGCCTACTACCTGCGTTACCTGATCGACCACTACGACGGCAACGAGACGCTGGCCGTCGCCGCCTACAACGCAGGGCAGACCAACGTGGACGGCTGGGTGCTGCTGGCCGGCGGGGCCGACGAGTTCGACGCCGCCCGCGACATCCCGTTCCCGGAGACGCGCGCCTACGTGACGAACGTCGAGGAACGGCGCGGCGACTACCGCGAGCACTACCCGGATGACCTGGGGCTGTGACGGGCGCGCACCGGTCCAGGCTCGACGCGGCGCTCGATGCGATGGTCGCCGATCTGGTGGCCGACCTCTCAGACGATCCGGGTGCCGCGAGCATCGAGCATCGGGTCCTGCCGTTCCAGACTCGGTATGAGCAGCTCCACTGCGAGGTCGAAGCCGACCGGGCGGTCGTCCAGGCGTTCGTCCAAAACGGCTCGCCGGCCGCGGCGAACGCCCTCGCGGCGATCGCGCGCTTCGCCTCCTCCCGTGAGCTGGCGGCCGCCGCGGCGGCGGGGCTGTCCGAGCTGTCGAAGGGCGGCATCGAGGCCGAGCTCGAGCCCGACCTGGGACGCCTCGCGGTAGGTGGAGCCTGGCGACTCGACCCTGCCGGAGGAGCGCACTCGTGCCTCATGGCCTTCCTCGACCGCCCCGGCCAGCGGGACCCACAGGCGTGGTTCGCGCTCGTGGACCGGGGCGGCAGCGCCGGCGCGCTGACCACCGCGGGCTGGCTCCCGCCCACTCCGCTGGCCGCGCTCGACAGCTTCTCGGCCGAGCTGCGAGAGGACTGGAGCCTTGCCGAGCCGGAGACCATCTCGGCTGCCGACCTCGGCGTCGAGCTGCGGGCCGCCGTGGATCGAACGGTGGCACTGCGCCTCGATGTGGGCGCGGAGGCCGCGGCCGCACTTCGCCTGCTGGGCGTCGCCCTCGCCGACGACCCCGACGCGTTTGCGGGTCCGGAGGTCGATGCCCCGCAGGCCGGGGACTTTCGCCCGGACGACGAGGCGGAGGCCAAGGCGATGATCTCCGGTTTCCTGCGCGAGCTCCTCGCGGCCCTCGAGGAAGTCGATTCGATCAGACGCTCGGGCGACGCGACCGTCTACGCTGCGCTGCGCTGGAAGTGGGAGCGCGATCGCGATCTGCGCACCTGGGCCGCGCCCACGGTCGAGGAGCTGATGCGCGAGCTTCCAAGGATGCTCTCCGAGGCTCCTGTGCTGCCCGAGGACGTGCCGGCGTGCCTCGCCTCCATGTTCGTGGCCATGGACGAGTACCGGCTGCTCGACGGCGACGGCGCCGCCGCCCTCGCGACGGTGATCTGGCGGGCCGGCGAGGCGCTGGTCGAGCACCTTCAGGAGTTCGTCGATGCCTCGCCGGCGGACGCGCTCGTGCGGGAGATGCTGCGGGATGGCGTGGACCTCGGCGACGCCGACTCGGTGGCCGCCTGGACGGCGGCGTTCAACGCCCGGTCGTTCGAGGAGCGCGACGCCGTGGTGCGCCCGGCCCTCGACCGCCGCCGAGAAGCCGCCGGTGAACGGCCCGGGGCCAACGGCGGCCGCGCGAAGCGGAACCGCCGGCGCGCCGCCCGTCAGGCGCGCAGGCGCAACCGGCACTGATCAGCCCGCAAGTCGCTCGACCGCGGCGGCGTCGGCGGGATCGACCCGAACCAGGCCGTCCACCGCGTCGAAGTCGCGATCGGCGCTGACTACGAGGTCGATGCCGCGATTCAGCGCGGTCGCGGCGTGGAGGCCGTCGCGCACGTCGGCCAGCCCCTGGCGCTCGACGAGCTCCAGACCCAGCTCCAGGTCGCGCCGTTCGAGATCGTGGAGCCGGCACAGCGCGGCGACCGCTCGAGCCTCGCGCAGCGACGCGGCGCGGTCTGCGGTCCTTCGCAGCCTGACGTGCGCGAACTCGTGCACCACCTCGACGCTCGCGTCACCGTCGAGCTCGCCGCGCTCGATCCGCTCGATCAGCCGCCTGCACGGCTCCCGGTGGGGGTGGTCGCGGCCGACGGCGTACACGAACACGGTCGTGTCCAGCAGGAACGCCGACCTCAGAGCTCGTCCTCCGCGGAGGACCCGGTCATCGTGTCCAGCATCTCACGCTTCATCGCGGGCCAGTCATCCACCGGCATGGGCTCGGCGTCGAGCAGGATGCGAGCCGCTCGCGCGCGATCCGGAGGGGCGCCGGGAAAGGTGCGGTCGATGGCCTCGCGGATGAGGTTGGCGACCGAGGTGCCGCGTACCTCCGCATGGCGGCGCAGACGCTCGTGGCGCTCATCGTCGAGCAGCAACTGCGTGCGTCGCGTCAGGGCTGGCATGCACATACAGTAGCATGCTCATACGCCGCCGGAGGCCGCCTCCCAGCGCGCGTACGCCTCCTCGACCGCCGCCTTCGCTCTCGCGTGCCGCGCGCTGTTGCGCTCGCCGCGCGACGGGCTGGTCCACATGGCCGGATCGGCCAGCTCGTCCTCGAGCCGCCGCAGGGCGGCCTCGGCCCGCTCGACCTCCTTCTCCAGGTCGCCGATCCGCCTGAGCGCGTTCTTGGAGGGGCCGGATCGTTCCGCGCGCCCGTTGCCCGTCGGCTTCTTCGCCCTGGCCCGCGCCGGCCTCGCCCTGGCCGCCCCGGCCGCCTCGGCCTCCGCCTCGCGCCGCTCCTCGCGCACGCGCGCGTACTCGGCCCACCCGCCCTCGTGGCTGCGCAGCCGGCCGTCCTCGAAGGCGATCGTGCGGCCGCCCACGGCATCGAGCAGGGCGCGGTCGTGCGACACCAGCAGCACCGCGCCCTCGAAGGCCTGGAGCGCGTCCTCGAGCGCCTCGCGCGCGTCGAGGTCGAGGTGGTTGGTCGGCTCGTCGAGGATCAGCACGTTGGCGTTCGAGGCCACGAGCACGGCCAGCGAGAGCCGGCGGCGCTCGCCGCCCGACAGCCCGTCCATCGGCTTCTCGGCCTCATCGCCCGAGAGCAGGAAGCGCCCCAGCAGGGCACGCGCCTTGTTGGGCGTGAGCCCGGTGGCGCGCTGCGCCGCCTCGAGCACGGTGCCGCCACTGCGCGGGGTGCCCGCGGAGCGGGTCACCCCGCCAGCAGCCAGCTCGCCGCCGTGCTGCGACAGGTAGCCGAGCTTCACGTTGTGCCCGCTGCGCAGCCGCCCGCCGTCGAGCGGGCGCCGCTCGGCGAGCGCGTCGATCAGCGTGGTCTTGCCCACGCCGTTCGGCCCCACCAGCGACACGTGCTCGCCCCGCTCGAGCCACAGCTCGCCGCCCCGAAGCAGCGTACGGCCCGGAACCTCGAGCCGGCCGTCGTCGAGCTCGAGCACCACGCGGCCGGTGCGCTCGGCCGCTCCGAAGCTGAAGCCGAGCGAGCGATGGTCGGAGGGATCGCGCTCGATGCGCTCCAGCTTCTCCAGCCGCTTGACGCGCGACTGCGCCTGGCGCGCCTTCGTCGCCTTGTAGCGGAAGCGCTCGACGAAGCGCTCCATGCGCTCGATCTCGCGCTGCTGCTTCTCGATGGCCTTGCCGAGCGCGATCTCGCGCGCCGCGAGCTCGCGGCGCCAGGCGTGCCAGGGTCCGGGGAAGAAGCGGGCCCGCCCCGCCTCCAGCTCCAGGACGGA
>JBOGXS010000356.1:0-6211 GCA_050693815.1 Thermoleophilaceae bacterium
CTCGCGACGCGCTCGCCCCGCTCCTGCTGGCGCTCGCCGGAGCGGGTGCCGGCGTGACCTACGCGGCGGGCGCGCCCGAGCTCGCGGCTGCGTTGGCCGCCGGCGTCGCGGTGGGGACGCTGAGCTCGGTGCTGCAGCACTGGCTGTTCGGCCACCGCGGCGGTCGATCGAGCGCGCGCCGGAAGAGGCGCGCCCGACGGTCGACCGGAGCTGTGGCGCTCGCCCTCGTCGTGCTGGGCGCGCCGGCGACCGATGTGGACCTGCCATACGGCGCCGCCGCTCCCATGCACCCAGATTCACCCTCCACGCCAGCCGGCGCCCGTGGTGCCCGGCGGAGCGGTCGCCGCGCGGCGGACTTCGAGGAGTTCGGGCGGCAGATGAGGGCGCGGAGCGCCCGCGCTGTGGACAGCACCTTCCAGCTCCTGCGGGAGCGGAGGCCCGGAGCCTCGGCCGAGGCACTGGCCGATCTGTACGTGAGGCTCGACCGGGAGCTCCAGAGCCAACTCCGCCTGAAGGTCCCCCTCAGCCTCAATGCCCTGCTGGCGGCGGACCCGGAGTTCGGTCGCCGCAAGCTGGACGAGCTGCTCGGCTCGATCGATCCGGGCGGTGTCTCCACGCCCCTGGAGATGGACGAAGACGCGATCCGCGGCCAGTCATGGCTGGTGGAGACTGCGGACACGGCGTCCGATCGGGTGACCGAGAGGGCGCCGGTGCCGGCGGGGGTCGCGGCGCTGATCGCCGCGCGGGAGTCGGGCGCGCCGCTGAGGGCGGTTTTCGCCGACCTTCGAGACCTCCTGCTCGCTCTGCGCGCGGCGCCCGACACGCCGTTTGGCTCGCGCCTGTT
Organism: Thermoleophilaceae bacterium; assembly: GCA_050693815.1. Lineage (GTDB taxonomy): Bacteria > Actinomycetota > Thermoleophilia > Solirubrobacterales > Thermoleophilaceae > JACVRW01. Next base: position 845 of record JBOGXS010000356.1, read on the forward strand.
CAGGTGGCTGATCCTCTTCGTTCGCGGTGGCGCCGGGGCAGGGGCGGCGAGGGCGCGCCTCGCCTCCGCGCGCCCGCTGAGGCGCCTGACCAGGGCGGGCTACCTCGAGCCGGCCGGGCGGCGAGGCGGCGGGCGTGGGCGTGGGCAGGAGCCGCACCGGCACCGCCTCGCCACGGACCTGCGCGGATGGCTTCGGATCACGCCGGCTGACAGGGCCCTCGAGCTGCTGGGCGCACCCCGAGGCGCTCGGATCGGGACGCCTCCGGCGCCGCCGCCCGGACTGAGGTCGTTCGTCCTTCGCGAACGCTCGGTACGGCGCACGCTGCTCGATCTGCACGCCGCCCTGCTCTCTGCGCGCGATGAGCAAGGCGCTTCGGACGTGTCCAGGGAGGAGGTCAGGCGTGCGTCGATCCGGCCTCGTGTGTCCGAGCCCGGCCGCGAGGTCTCGAGCGACACGCTGTCGCGAGACCTTCGGAGCCTGGTGCTGCTCGAGGTGGCCGAGCGTTCCGGCCGCTTCGGCTACCGCTTCGCCCGGGCCTTCGAGCCCCTGCTCGACGTCGCGCCCGAGCGGCTGGAAGCGCTCATGGCGTCGACGGAACCGGTGTCGGGGCGCACGATCGGCGAGCTGCTCGACCGCCTGCCACGCGCCTGGACGCTGCCCGTCGCCTCCCCGGAGGGCGGGCTGGACTCCGTGCGTGAGGTGTTGAGGGCGCTGCTGTGGGCCGTTCGCCTTGAGCCCGAGCGTGCCCTGACCGCCAAGGCGCTCGTCGGCGAGGCCGCATCGGGCCGCGAGGGCGACGAGGCCGGCTACGAGCGGGTCGCGCATGCGCTGCTCCTCGGCTGGCACGCCGGGATCGTCGAGCGCTCGCGGCTGCCTGCCCGGGCGAAGGTCTATCGCTACGGCGCGGGCGGACCCGCGCGCCACTGGCTGACGCGCACCCCACCCCGCCAGGTGGAGGGGGCGCTGCGCTCGGACCGCGACGTGGGCGCACTGCTCGAAGCCTGGGAGCGCGAGCCGCAGGCGGTAATCGCCGCGCGTCGGGCGTTGAGCGCGCTCGTCGACGCCACCCGCATGCCCGGGGCGCTCGAGCCCGTCTCGTCTCCGGAGGGCGCCGTGCCGAGCCTTGCAGAGCTCGGGTCCACCTCGCTCGCCGAGCTGGCCGACTGGCTCGACGACCCGGCGCTGCGCGTCTCCGAGCTCGCCGGGCCGGTCGTGGCCGCGCGGCTGCTCGAGCTGCTCAGGTCGCGCTCGGCGCGAATCGAGGTTGCGCTGCTCGACCTGCGCCAACGCCATGCGCTGCGCGACCACCTGCGCCGGCAGGCGCTGGCCGGACAGGTGCCCCCCGAGCTCCTGCGCCAGCTCGACGTGGCCGATCTGGCCGGACCGCCGAGCGGGGTGATCCAGCTGCTGCTGGACTTCCTGGGAGTGGAGCTCGACCGCATGCGAGTCGCGCCCGCCCCGGCCGCGACGACGGTGGTCACGGCGGGCGAGCTCCCGCGTCTGGTCGCCGAGCCCCACGGCGGGGTTCCCGGTCGCCGGCTCACCGAGATCGTCGCGACCCGGGCGCTGAGGGCCGGCGCCGACTGGGGGCTGTACGAACGGCGGTCGGGTCGTCTCGATCCCGGCAGCACGATGGCCGACCGGTTCCGCTTGGCGCCGGCCCTGCGGGTCCTGACGCTCCGTGCCCCGGGGCGGATCGCCGAGCTGGTCGGCATGCGAGACAGCGGTCTCGCCCCGCGGCAGGCGCTCGACTTCCTCGCCGGACTATTCGACGACCTGGGACTCGATCGGGCTGACCTCGAGACCGCCCTCGCTCCGCTCGCGCTGGTCGGCTGGCCCTCGAGAGCGCCGCTCGCGGAGGGTTCCGGGACTCACCTGCGCGCGCGGCTGGTGGACGTTCACGCCGCCGTCCGCCGCGCGCGGAGGACCACCGGATCGCCGACGGCAACCATCGACGAGGTCGCCCGCGCCGGGACCCGGACGACGGGCTCCGGCCGCCCGGTCAGCAACAGCAAGATCCACGCGGGGCTTCGGGAGCTGGAGTCGCTCGGGCTGCTGCACCGGGAGCCGGGTGGTCGGGGGACCGCGCCCGGCGGCCGGCTCCCGGACCGCTACTCCTTCGCCGCCGGCTTCAAGCGCCTCGAACGCGTCTCGCCGCGCGGCCTCGAGTCGCTGCTCGACATACGCGAGCCCGGGTCAGGACGGAGCCTCGGGCGGCTGCTCGAGCGGCGGCCGCTGCGCCCCGAGGACCGCGAGCCGTGGTCCATCTCGGCCCCGGCCAGCCAAAGGGCGGTTGTTCGCCTGCTGCGCGAGATCCTGCGGGCGGCGCTGGTCGAGGCGAACGCCGATCTCGTCATCAGCCACGTCGGGGGCGACGCGCGGTGGGTCAGGACCAGACACGGGACGCTGGAGAACGCGGTGACGCTGGGGCTGTTGAAGAAGCTCCCGAGCAGGGACTCCGCGGAGGGGCCGGACGTGTTGCGCTACGCGCTCGCCGATCGCACGCGCACGTGGGTGGAGCAGGACCCGGAGCGCCTGGGGAGGGTGCTGGAGTCGGATGTTGCGCTCGTCCGCGAGATCGACGCCTGGCTGCGCGAGCGGCGGCAGGCGAGCGAGCGCGCGGCGATCGAGCTGCTGGCCGCCGAGCTCCGCGGTGCAGGAGCCGCCGGGCGCAAGCTCTCGTCCGTGGGAGCCGGGGTCGGCCTCCCGAGCGGCCACGTCCTGCTCGCAGAGCACCTGTCCGCACGGCCCGCACAGGCCGGGCTCGAGTCGAGTCCAGCCGGCGATCACGGCTGGGCGGTCCATCTCGATCTCCTCCAGGTAGGCACGGCGCTGCCGGGCTGGACGCTCGAGGCCGCGCCGTCGATCGTGGTCGGAGCGGCGACGATCGCCGCCGCTGGGATCGCGGTGCCCAAGCTCGTCGGGTGGCTGAGGGGTGGGCGGCGGTGGCGCTCGAGGGCCGCCGGCGCAACGGCACCGACTCGGGACGAGCGGACCGCGCGCCCATGGCGTCGCCGCCTGATGCGCAGAGCGCGGATGCTTGTCGCCGCCGTCCTCATCGGCGCCATGCTGGCCGCCGGCCAAGACCCGCTCGCCTCCACGCTTCCAGACAGCCACGCCCGGCAGTCGACGAGCCAGTCTCAGCGCCTGGGCCGCCGGAGCGAGCTGCGCGCGTATCTCGAGCGCATCGGGGTTCTCGACCCAGAGACCTGCTCGCGGCGCTGCGCAGCCGGCCGGATACGCCGTTCTCGGTGAACGAGTTCATGGCGTACGTCGGCGCTCCCGGTCTGGGCCTGCCCGGACTGGCGGTCAGCCGGACCCGCGCCGGAACCCTCTTGGGCTCGCTTGTCGACGCGGGCTGGGTCACGAGGAGGCGCGGCCTCTCACGCGGGCTCGGCCGGGGGCGCGGGCGGGACCCGGACAGTCACGGTCTCAGCCCCGGGCTGTCCACCTGGCTGCGGGAGGCCCCGCGCGAGCGCGTGAGGAGCGCCCTTGGCGTTCGCGACGAGGACTCTGCCGAGCGACAGGGCACGCCGGTCGCGGAAGCGAAGCCGTTCCGGGCGCGCGGAAGGTCGCTGTCCCGGACGTTGCGCGATTTTCACGCGTCCCTGCGAGCCCGCAGCTCGACTGAGAGCACCGCGGGTGACGTGCTCGACTCTGCTCGGCGCTCGTTCGGACGAGTGCTCGCCCGCGAGCTCGACCATGCGATCGTTCGCGCCGACCTGCGACACCGTCGCGGTCACGACCAACCGGCTCTGGAGCTTGGTCGGCGAGGAGCGCGGCGGCATGGCGGGCCGGCGTATCCGGCTGAGCGGATTCCGCCGGGTGGTCGCCGACGGCGTGCGTCAGGCGAGCGCCGCGCGAGTGGCAGCGCCGATCTCCGCGACCGCCTCGCGCGCGCGCTCGATCCAACCGCCGTAGGAGAGGAAGGCGTGGATCTGGCCGTCGTAGTGGAGCGTCCGCACGGGGACACCGGCGGCACGTAGCAGCTCCGCGTAGGCCTCGCCGTCGGATCGGACCACGTCACACTCTGCGACTGCGACGAGCGCCGGAGCCAGGTCGCGCGGCGGTCGGGCGTGCAGCGGGGCGGCGTGCGGATCCTGTCGCGCGGCCGGCCGGGGCAGGTACTGGCGCCACAGCCAGTGCAGCTCTGTGTGCGTCAGCCCGAACCCCTCGCCGTAGAGGCGATGTGACTCCAGCCCGCACGCGGGGTCGAGCGCCGGGTAGATGAGCAGCTGTAGACGTAGCGGCGGCTGACCCCGCTCGCACGCGAGCAACGCTGCAGCGGCGGCCAGGTTCCCGCCGGCGCTGTCCCCGCCGACGGCGAGCCGGTCGGGATCGACCCCGTACCGGTGGGCGCGCGCGGCAAACCAGGCGAGCGCGCCGTACACATCCTCGAGCGCGGCGGGAAATGGGTGCTCCGGCGCGAGCCGGTACTCGACCGATGCGACCGCGCAGCCGGCCGAGTTCGCGAGGGCGCGGCAGAGCGGGTCCGCCAGCTCGACGGAGCCCAGCACCCATCCACCGCCGTGGGCGAACACCAGCGCCCCCGGTACGAGCCGTTCGACCGGCTCGTACAGCCTGAAGCCGATCGTGCGCCCGCCGATGGCGGCGCGCTCGTCCGACACACCGCCCACACGCTCGGCGGCGAGGGCCAACCTACGCTCGCGCAGCTGCAGCCGCCTGGCGCGCTCAACAGTCAGGCACTCGAGGGGCGGGGTGTACCATCGCTGCATCTCCGCCAGCACCCGCTCCGCCTGCGGGTCGAGCCGCGGGGCGGTCTCGGCCCCGGCACTCATCGGGTTCCGGGATCTTGCACCAACGCGAGATCCTCGCGCGCGGCCAGCAGCAGCATCGCGTGGCTCCAGGCGAGCGGCAACACCCACGCGGGGCGGCCGTCCGGCCCGACCTGCTCGGGCAACAGCCCCAGGGCGCTCTGATGGGCGATGGCGTACTCGAGGCAGCGCCGGTGCCGTTCGCGGCCACCGGCGCGCCGGTGGTAGAGGCCGAGCCACAGGACCGCGAGCACCCACGAGTTGCCGCCGGCGTAGGTGTCACCCTCGTAGCGCAGAATGCCGCCATCCGCCAGCGCAAGCGCGCGCTCGACGGCGGCCGCCGTCGAGCACATGCGCTCTCCGCGGGGATCGGTGACCGCGAACGGCCACGCCAGGCCGAGCAGCGAGACGTCCGTGACCGGGTCGTGCCCGGCCGACGGGCCGAGCGCTGCGCCCGCGGCCGGAAGGGTGGCCTCAGGGGCCGAGCCAAGCGCGGGCCGCCCGTGGTCGACGGCAGCGCGGGGGCGCGAGCGCAGATAGCGCCCCACCTGCTCGCACCACAGCTCGCGCTCGATCGCGGCGCGCACGCGC
>JBOGXS010000357.1:0-4334 GCA_050693815.1 Thermoleophilaceae bacterium
GATACGGGGGTGCGGGTCGCGCCGCGGCCCGCCGCCGTCCTCGGGGTCGGCCTCCGGCACGGGCGGCTCGCGCACCGCCCACCAGACGATGTAGAGCAGGGCGGCGATCGGAAGCTTCAGCGCGACCGCCAGCCAGAAGACTGCCCAGAAGCCGGACATCCTCGGGCGATGGTACCGGGAAACAGGGGGCGGCGCTCCCCCCTAACGTCGCCCCCCGACCCTCGGGCTATACCGCGCGCCTCACGCTCGAAGACTGAGCGATCTTTACCCGCCGGACGGCGAAACCATGCAGGTTCGGGGGGTGGAACTTAGGCGGAGTCGCTCGCCGGCACCCCCTCGATGGAGGTCATCCGGCGAAACGCGTCGTAGCGGCTGTCGATCTCCTCCCGGGTGAGCCGCTCGGCGCGCTCGCAGCCGAACTCCTCGACCCAGAACGAGGCCACGGCGGAGCCGTAGGTCAACGCCCGCCGCAGGATGGCGTCGTCGACGGCGGCGCCCTGCGCGTCAAGGTAGCCGAGCAGGCCGCCGGCGAAGGAGTCGCCCGCGCCGGTGGGGTCGAGCACCCTCTCCAGCGGGTAGGCCGGCAGCGAGAAGAACCCCTCCGCGGTGAACAGCGCCGCGCCGTACTCGCCCTGCTTGACCACGACCACCTTCGGCCCCAGCTCCATCAGCTGTCGCACGCCCCCGAGCAGCGTCGGCTGCTCGGTGAGCATGCGCACCTCGTCGTCGTTCATGAGCAGCATGTCCACGGTGGCGATCGTGCGCAGCAGCGAGTCGCGCGCGGTCTCGATCCAGTAGTTCATCGAGTCGAGCGCGGCCAGGCCCGCTCCCTCGCACTGCTCGCGCACCTCGCGCTGCAGGTCGGGCTGGATGTTGGCCAGGAACAGCGTCTCCGAGCTCTTCGATGCCTCGGACAGCTTGGGCTGGAAGTCGCCGAACACGTTGAGCTGGGTGTCGAGCGTGTGGCGGATGTTCACGTTCCACTCGTACTCGCCGGCCCAGAAGAACGTCCTGCCGCCCTCGACCTGCTCGACGTCGTCGGTGTTCACGCCGTGGCGGCGCAGCACGGCGTACTCCTCCTCGCCGAAGTCGTCGCCGACCGGCCCCACCACCCGCACGTCCGTGAAGTACGACGCGGCCAGCGAGCAGTGCACCGCGGAGCCGCCGAGCGTGCGCTCGCGCTCGCCGAAGGGCGACTTGAGCGCGTCGAAGGCGATCGATCCCACCACCACCAGGCCCATGAGGCGAGGGAGCGTAGTCTGTCGGCCCCGTGAGAGCCGTCCAGATCGAGGAGTTCGGGGGGCCCGAGGTGCTCCAGCTGGTGGACCTGCCGCGGCCCGAGCCGGGCGACGGCCAGGTGCTGATCGAGGTGTCCCGCGCGGGCATGAACTTCGCCGACACGCACCAGCGCGAGAACTCCTACCTGGCGCGCTACGAGACCCCGCTGGTCCTGGGCGGCGAGGTGGCCGGCCGCACGGAGGACGGCCGGCGGGTGATCGCGCTGCTGCCGAGCGGCGGCTACGCCGAGTACGCCGTGGCTCCCGAGGCCGCGGTCCACCTGATCCCGGACGGCCTCGACGACGGCGCGGCGCTGGCGCTGCTGATCCAGGGCCTCACGGCCTGGCACCTCTTCCGCACCTCGGCCAAGCTCGCCGAGGGCGAGTCGGTGGTCGTGATCTCGGGCGCGGGGGGCGTGGGCTCGCTGGCGGTGCAGCTGGCCAAGCCATTCGGCGCCGGGCGGGTGATCGCGACGGCTTCGACGGAGGAGAAGCGCCGCCTCGCCCTCGGTTTGGGCGCGGACGCTGTGGTGGATCCGGCGGCGGAGGACCTGACGGCCGCCCTGCTCCAGGCGAACGACGGCAACCAGGTGGATGTGGTGCTGGAGATGTCCGGCGGGCGCGTGTTCTCCTCGTGCTTCGACGCCCTCGCGCCGTTCGGCCGGATCGTGGCCTACGGGATCGCGGGGCGGGAGCAGAACACCGTCGAGACCGGCCGGCTGATGCGGAAGAGTCGGAGCGTGGTCGGCTTCTGGCTCATGCACTGCCTCGGGCGCGGCGACATGATCGAGGAGCCGCTGGCCGACCTGTTCGCGCGCGCGGCCCGGGGCGACCTGAAGCCGCAGGTGGGAGCCACGTACCCGCTCTCCGAGGTGCGCCGCGCCCACGAGGACCTCCAGGGCCGCCGGACGAGCGGCAAGCTGCTGCTGGACCCGTCTCGCTAGGGGCGGAGCGCGGCGGGACGTCCGAGCAGGCGCGCGAGCTGCGCCGCCACCAGCTCGGACTCCTGCTCGAGCCGCCGCCACGTGATGCGGACGACCCTCCAGCCGGCGGCGGTCAGCTCCGCGTCGCGCCTTCGGTCGCGCTCGAACGCGCCGCGGGAGCGGTGGCCCTGCCAGCCGTCGGTCTCGACGACGAGCCGCGCCTCGTCCCACACGCAGTCGACGAGATGAGTCAGCACCTTCGTGTTGAAGCGCGGCTGCGCCAGGCCGAAGCGCCGGCACAGAGCGAGCATGACCTCCTCCAGGTCGGACTGCGTTCGCGTGCTGCCCACGTCGTGATCGACCATCACGCGGCGCAACAGCCCGGCGCCACGCCGGCCGTGGATGGGCCGCAGCCCGTCGAGCTCGAGCCCCAGGTAGGCGGCCTCGTCGATGACACGCTCCACCCGCCGCCTCGGCGACACGTCGGCGAGGTCGATCACCGTGCGGGCCGGCGTGGTGACCGGAATGCTGTCCTTCACGGTCACGTGGTGCTCCGGCAGCGGCGAGCGGTGCACGATGATCGCGTTTCGGCGGGCGCGACCGCCGCCACCGGGCACGGTCAGGTCGATGCGCGGCCCCCGGTCCTGGAGCAGGCCCCAGAGAACGGCGGCGCTGGCGTGACTCAGGACCGCTTGATCGCCGTAGCGCAGGACAGCGGCCAGAAAGCGGCCGTGGAGGGTCAGGCGCGGATGGCCTACCGCGTAGACGCCGCGGTGCACGCGGTGCAGCCGCGCCGAACGTACTTGCCGTCTGATGGCGTAGTCAGTCAGGCCCAGGTCGATCAGCTGCGCCCGGCTGACCACCCCGTGTTGGTGCGTGGCCAGGGCCGCCACCCGCTGGTAGAGGGAGTGCTTGTCGAGTTTCTCGCGCATACCGCCAGAAACTCGACAGGCTCGAAGTTTCGCCCCGGTGAGTAGTCTCGACCGCCGATGACCTTCCGCGACCTTGGGCTCTCCACCGCGGCGCTCGAGGCGCTCACCCACCTGGGCTACGAGCGCCCCACGCCCATCCAGGAGCAGGCGATCCCGCCGCTGCTGGAGGGCCGCGACGTGGTCGGCCAGGCCCAGACGGGCACCGGCAAGACGGCCGCGTTCGGCCTGCCGATGGTCGAGTACGTGGATCCGGACGCCCCTGAGATCCAGGCGCTGGTGCTGACCCCCACCCGTGAGCTCTGCATCCAGGTGACCCAGGCGCTGCGCGCGTACGGCGAGCGCAAGGGCGTCGAGGTGGTGGCCGTGTTCGGGGGCGCCCCCATTCGCGACCAGGCCGCCCGGCTCAAGGAGGGGCAGGTGGCCGTGGGCACGGTCGGCCGCGTGATGGACATGATCGACCGCCACCACCTCTTCCTCGACCAGGCGCGCTACGTGGTGCTCGACGAGGCGGACGAGATGCTCGACCTCGGGTTCCTGGAGGACGTGGAGGCGATCCTCCGGCGCGCGCCCATGGGGCGCCAGACAGCCCTGTTCAGCGCCACCGTGCCGCCCGAGATCCGTCGACTGGCCGAGCAGTTCATGCACGACCCGGTCGAGATCGAGGTGCGCGCGGCCACGCTGACGATCGACACCGTCGACCAGTACTACGTCGAGGTGCCGGACCGCGACAAGCCGGAGGCGCTCGTGCGCGTCCTCGAGCGCGAGCGCCCCGACCAAGCGATCATCTTCGCCCGCACCAAGATCGGCGTGGACCGCCTCGCTCGCCGCCTCGGCGACGCCGGCGTGCGCGTCAAGGCGCTGCACGGCGACATGACCCAGGGCCAGCGCGACGGGGTGATGCTCGCCTTCAAGGGCGGCCGCGAGCGCCTGCTGGTGGCCACCGACGTCGCCGCGCGCGGGCTCGACATCATGGGCGTGAGCCACGTGGTCAACTACGACATGCCCAACTCCCCGGACGTCTACGTGCACCGCATCGGGCGCACCGGGCGGGCAGGCGAGAGCGGCCGCGCGATCACGCTCATCACGCCGCGCCAGCGTCGCGAGCTGCAGGCGATCGAGCGCCACGCCAAGACCGAGATCGAGCAGTGGGCGCCCACCGACGGCCGGCCGCGCGAGCGCCGCGAGCGCGAGCGCGAGACGCG
>JBOGXS010000358.1:0-7665 GCA_050693815.1 Thermoleophilaceae bacterium
GTTCTCGAGCAACCCCGACCTCGCTTTCGAGGCGGCCGAGTGCCTGGCGCAGGAGGACCACCAGGCCATCGCCGCCGAGAAGGGCGGCCTGCCGCCCACCACCGAGTCGGTCTACGAGGACGAGAAGGTCACGAAGGCGTTCCCGTTCGCCGACCTGCTGCGCGAGTCGATCGACAACGCGGGGCCGCGCCCGATCACGCCGGCATACAGCGACATCTCGCTGGCGATCCAGAAGACCTACCACCCGCCCGCAGGCGTGGACCCGGACGGCATCGTGGAGAAGCTGCGCGACCGCATCGAGAAGGCCGGCGAGGGGAAGATCTTCTAGTGGAGGCCGGCGCCGCCGCCCCCGCGCGCGAGCCCGTCGCCCCGCCCAAGAAGCGGACGACCGAGCGCCACAGGGCCGAGCGCAAGCTGGCCTGGATGCTCTGCGCGCCCGCTGTGATCGCGATGCTGGTGGTGACCGGCTATCCGATCGGCTACGCCTTCTACCTGTCGCTGCAGAAGTTCGACCTGCGCTTCCCCGACGAGAAGGAGTTCGTCGGGCTGTCGAACTACGCCGACGTGCTCAGCTCGACCACCTGGTGGTCGGACGTCGGCACCACGCTGATCATCACGGTCGTGTCGGTCTCGCTCGAGCTGGTGCTCGGCATGCTGATCGCCCTGGTCATGCACCGCGCGATCTTCGGCCGCGGGCCGGTCCGCGCGGCGATCCTGATCCCCTACGGCATCGTCACCGTGGTCGCCGCCTTCGCCTGGCGCTACGCCTTCGACCCGACCAGCGGCTTCGTGCCCGGCCTGCCGCTCGTGCCGGACGACTACGCGCCGCTCACCAGCCGCGAGGGGTCGCTGACGGTGATCATCCTGGCCGAGGTGTGGAAGACCACGCCGTTCATGGCCCTGCTGCTGCTGGCCGGGCTGGCGCTCGTGCCCGACGAGCTGCACGAGGCCGCGAAGGTGGACGGCGCCAGCACCGTGCAGCGCTTCTTCCGGATCACGATCCCCCTGATGAAGCCGGCCATCCTCGTGGCGCTTCTGTTCCGCACGCTCGACGCCTTCCGCATCTTCGATAACATCTTCATCATCCAACCGGGCGGCGCGCTCGGCACGGAGAGCGTCTCGATCCTGGGCTACAACATCCTGATCAACCGGGTCAACCTGGGGCTGGGCTCGGCCGTGTCGATCCTGATCTTCATCTGCGTGATCCTGATCGCCGTGCTGTTCGTGAAGGGCCTCGGCACGAGCACGGCACAGCAGCGAGGGGAGACCTGAGAGGTGACGCACACGCCGCGTGAACGGGTGCTGTGGCCGATCGGGATCCTGGTCGTGCTGCTCTACGCGCTGATCCCCGTCGTCTGGATCACGTCGCTGTCGCTCAAGACTCCGGACCAGGTCGGCGACCGCAAGTTCTTCTCCGGGTTCTCCTTCGAGAACTACGACGTCGTCTTCTCCGACGACACCTTCATCGCCGCGCTGATCAACTCGCTGGGCATCGCCGGGATCGCCACGCTGATCTCGATCGTGCTGGCGGCCATGGCGGCCTACGCGACTGCGCGCCTGAACTTCACCGGCAAGGCGCTGATCCTCTCGGGCGCGCTGGCCGTGGCGATGTTCCCGCCGATCTCGATCGTGGGATCGCTGTTCGACATGTGGCGCGCGGTGGGGCTCTACGACACCTGGCCCGGGCTGATCATCCCCTACATGACCTTCACGCTCCCGCTCGCGATCTACACCCTGTCCGCGTTCTTCCGCGAGATCCCCTGGGAGCTCGAGCAGGCGGCCCAGGTGGACGGTGCCACCCCCTTCCAGGCCTTCCGCAAGATCATCGTGCCGCTCGCCGCTCCCGGCGTCTTCACGGCCGCGATCCTCGTCTTCATCTTCGCCTGGAACGACTTCATCTTCGCCAACACGTTGACCTCGACCGACGACGCGCGCACCGTGCCGGCGGCGCTCGCCTTCTTCACGGGCGCGTCCCAGTTCGAGCAGCCGATCGGCGCGGTCTCCGCCGCCGCGGTCGTGGTCACCGTCCCGATCGTCATCATGGTCTTGATCTTCCAGCGCCGCATCGTCGCTGGTCTCACCGCCGGCGCGGTGAAGGGATAAGGAGGAGATTCGATGGCTGAGATCACGCTCGACCGGCTCACCAAGCGCTATCCCGACGGCTACGAGGCCGTGCGCGACATGAGCCTCTCGATCGAGGACGGCGAGTTCGTCATCCTGGTCGGCCCCTCGGGCTGCGGCAAGTCGACCGCCCTGCGCATGATCGCCGGGCTGGAGGACATCACCGAGGGCGAGCTGCGCATCGGCGACCAGGTGGTGAACGACCGCGCCCCCAAGGACCGCGACGTGGCGATGGTGTTCCAGAACTACGCGCTCTACCCGCACATGAGCGTGCGCGAGAACATGGGCTTCGCGCTCAAGCTGCGCGGCGCCGACAAGGGCGAGATCGACGGCAAGGTCGAGGAGGCGGCGCGCGTGCTCGACCTCTCGCAGCACCTGGACCGCAAGCCGTCCCAGCTGTCCGGCGGCCAGCGCCAGCGCGTGGCGATGGGTCGCGCGATCGTGCGCGATCCGGCCGCGTTCCTGATGGACGAGCCGCTCTCCAACCTCGACGCCAAGCTGCGCGTGCAGATGCGCACCGAGGTGTCGCGCCTCCAGCAGCGGCTCGGCACCACGACGGTGTACGTGACCCACGACCAGACCGAGGCCATGACGCTGGGCGATCGCGTGGCGGTCATGCGCTCGGGGATGCTCCAGCAGGTGGGCAGCCCGATGGAGCTCTACAACGACCCGCTCAACCTGTTCGTGGCCGGGTTCATCGGCTCGCCGGCGATGAACTTCATGCCCGCGCAGATCGAGGGCGAGACGGTCAGGCTGCCGATCGGCGACGTGCGGCTGCCACAGGAGGTGCGGGAGAGGGTTGGCCGCTCGGACGGCAAGCAGCTGATCGCGGGGATCCGGCCGGAGAACTTCGAGGACGCGGCCCTGACCGGCGAGGCGCGCGAGCGCGGCTCGACCTTCCAGGCGAAGGTCGAGGTGCTGGAGTCGCTCGGGTCGGAGCTGTACGCGCACTTCACGGTGGCCTCGGACCAGCAGATCGAGTCGCAGGAGCTGCGCGAGCTGGCTGAGGACGTGGGCGGCGGCGAGGTGCCGATGGCGGGCGAGGAGGGCCGCATCGTGGCCCGGCTCGACCCGCAGAGCAACGTGCGGCCGGGCCAGGAGTCCGAGCTCTGGGTGGACGCCTCGCGCGTGCACCTGTTCGACCCCGAGGACGGCCGCAACCTGACCGCCGAGGGGAAGGGGCCGGCGGCCACCGACGGCCAGGGTCCGGAGGGACGCGACCCCGACGTGCCGCCCGCCGAGGACGAGCGGCCGGAATAGCGTCCGGGGGCTCGCGCCCCCAGCCGCAAGCGCTCGGCTCGGCCGAGCGCGCGCAGATCCGGGTCTACCCGCTGATGCCTGGCCGGTCTACCGCAGCTCCTTCCGCAGCCGCCGCACCACGGTGTCGTCCTCCCAGGTGGGCTGGGCGAGCTCCTGGCGCAGGCGCTCGATCACCTCGTCGTCCCATTCGTGGGTGCGGAGGATCAAGAAGCGCAGCGCGGACACCCTCATGTACGCCTCGGTTTCGGTGCCGCGGCGGATCAGCTCGGCCTCGCGCAGCATCTCCACGACGGGCCGGTACTCGTCGAGGAACCAGGCCTCGGCCACCTCGGCCCGGCTGAGCGCCTCGCGGCGGTCCTGGATCGCGCGGAAGCCCCAGGCCTCCACCGCCTCGGCGAGGGAGGCGTAGCGCCACTCGTCGGAGAGGTCGATCTCGGCGCGCGCCTCGGCCGGGAGCGGCACGCGCTCGTAGAAGAGGCGCTGGTGGCTCTTCAGGGGCAGGTCGGCGAGCCGGATCGCGCGGTCGGCGCCGAGCTCGGTGATCACCTCGGTCACCCAGGCCTCGATCACGTCGTAGCTGAGCGCCCGGGCCACCGAGACGCGGTGGTGCCCATCGCGCACGAAGTGCAGCTGGCCGATCCGGTACACGTCGATCGGCGGCATGGCCTGGCCCCTGCGCTGGGCGGTGGCGATCCGCTCCCAGCGCGGGCGCACGCGGCCGGACGTGGGACGGAAGCTGCGGTCGAACTCGCGCCCGCGGTCGACGGTGCCCACGATCGAGTCGAGCGCGATCGTCTCCAGTCCGAGGCGCCGCTCCCCGCGGCGGCCGAGCGCGGCCACGACCTCCTCGAAGGGAAGGATCATGTTCACGTCGCTCGGCTCGCGGCGCAGGCGGGCCGAGATGCGGGACAGCGCGCGGCGGCGGCGCTGGCGGCCGAAGTCGAACTGAGCGTCCGTCTGGGGGAGTCCGGTGTCGCGCGCGGCCATGTGCCCAAAGTTACTCCCCTCGCCGTGTGCCAAGATCGCGGCGATGCCGGTGCTGCGCTCGGAGGAGGAGCGGGTCAAGCCCCTCGAGCTGTTCTTCGACCTCGTCTTCGTCCTGGCCCTCACCCAGTGCACGGCCATGATGGCCGACGACCCGACCTGGGAGGGCCTGGTGCGCGGGATGCTCATCCTGGGCGTCCTGTGGTGGTGCTGGGTGGGCTACGCGTGGCTGACGAGCGTGGTCGACCCGGAGGAGGGCTTCGTGCGCTTCGCGATCTTCGCGGCCATGGCGGGCCTGCTCGTGGCCGCGCTGTGCGTGCCGGAGGCCTTCGACGACTCCGCGCTGCTGTTCGCCTGCGCCTACGGGCTCGTGCGCGGCGCCCACATCGCCCTGTTCGTCGTCGCCAGCCGCGACGACCCGGGCTTCCGCGCCTCGGTCACGGGGCTCGGGATCGGAACGGCGGTCGGGACCGGGCTGCTCGTGGTGGCCTCGTTCGCCGACGGGGTGCTGCAGGGCGGGCTGTGGGCGCTCGCCCTGCTGCTCGACATGGGCGAGCCCTACCTGTTCGGCTCCGACAACTGGAGGCTCGCGCCCGGGCACTTCGCCGAGCGCCACGGATTGATCCTGATCATCGCGCTCGGCGAGTCGATCGTGGCCATCGGTGTGGGCGCCGAGGCCATCGACGTGGACGCCGGGGTGGTGGCCGCGTCGGTGCTCGGCATCGCCGTGGCGGCGGGGCTCTGGTGGCTGTACTTCGACATCGTGGCGCTGGTCGCCGAGCGGCGCCTCGAGCGCGCGCGACCGGGGCGCGAGCGCAACGAGGTCGCGCGCGACTCGTTCTCCTACCTGCACTTCCCGATGGTGGCGGGCATCGTGCTGGTCGCGCTCGGGATGAAGAAGACGCTCGAGCACGTGGACGACCCGCTGAAGCTCGTGCCCGCCGTGGCGATGCTCGGCGGCGTTGCCATGTACCTGCTCGCCCACGTGGCCTTCCGGTGGCGCACCGTGCACCGCCTCAGTGTCCAGCGCCTGATCGTGGCCGCGCTGCTGGCGGCCTTCCTGCCGGCGGCACTGGAGCTGCCCGCGCTGGCCACCCTGGCCGTGGCGGCGGCGGCCCTGGCCGCCCTGATCGCGTACGAGACCGTCCACTTCGCGGAGCTGCGCGACCGGATGCGCCACCAGCTGGCCCACGAGGCGGCGCCGGCGGAGTAGGGCGGGCAGAACGTAGAGGGTTCAGCGGGCAGAATGTAGGCGTCTCGGCCCCGTCGGACCGAGATGTGAGTCGCTGTCCTGGATAAGGGTCGCTACGCGACCCCAATCCAGGACGGCGCGCCGAGTTCAATCGCCCCATGAGAGACGCCGCGATGCCGAAGGCCGCCTACGGCGCCAGCTCGTACCGGAAGTCCGTCAGGCGCTCGAAGCCTTCCTCGGTGATCAGCACCAGGTCCTCCAGGCGCACTCCGCCGTAGCCGTTTCGGTAGCAGCCGGGCTCCACGGCCACCACGTCGCCGGGCACCAGCGGGTCGGCGCCGGTGCGGCCCAGGGCCGGCTCCTCGTGCACCTCGAGGCCGACGCCGTGGCCGAGCGAGTGGAAGAAGCCGTCGCGAAGCGGCTCGCCCTCCGGCTTGGTGCGCTGGGTCGGCTCGCCCGACTCCTCGAAGACCTCGCAGGCGAGCGCGAACAGCTCGCGGCCCGTCACGCCCGGGCCCACGCGCTCGTAGACGCGGTCGAGGGCCGTGCGGGCGAGGGAGTGCCAGCCGGCCACGTCGTCGGCCGGCTCCCCGCCGGCTACGAAGGTCCGGGTCATGTCCGCGAAGCAGCCCGAGCGCTCGTCGCGGGGCCAGATGTCGATCACGATCGGCACGCCCGCCGGCAACGGCCCGGTGCCGTGCTCGTGCCCTGTCGCGCCGGCGGCGCCGGCCGCGACGATGATGTCCTCGTCGGCGGGGGCGCCCTGCTCGGCGCAGACGTCGCGGATGCGCGCGCGCACGATCTCGGAGGTGAGCACCGCGCCGTCGTGGCCGAGCACTCCGTCGCGTGGCTCGGCGGCGCGCAGCAGCTCGGCGGCGGCCGCCATGCCCGCGTTCGCGGCGGTCTGGGCACGGCGGACGCCCTCCACCTCGCCGGCGCTCTTTCGGCGGCGACGCCGGATGAACTCGCGCTCGTCGGGCACCACCTCCACGCCCGCGGCGCGGAGGCGATCCGCCACGCCGACGGGCAGCGCGCTCGGCACCAGCAGGCGCCGCGCTCCCAGCCGCGCGGCGGCGCGAACGCACAGCTCGCAGTCGAGCTCGTCCCAGCGCATGCCGGCGGCGATCAGCTCGTCGAGGCCGAGCTCATAGGGGTCTATCACCTCGACGCCCGGGGCGGCCTCCTCGATGCGCCCGGCCTCCATCGTGGAGATCACCGCGATGCGGCGGCCGCCGACCTCGAAGTAGGAGAACGGATCGAGCAGCCCGAGCGGCAGCTCGTGCCGCATGGCGGCGGAGCGATGGGTGTCGCCGTGGATGAGGATGTCCGCCGGCACGGGAGAGGACAGTATTCAGATCGCGAGCCCGGGGGCTGTCCTGCCCTGTGTCCGGTATGCGGTGGCTATCCAGGACGGCGGCTGGCCCTGCCGACGGGCTGACGAGCTTCACCCCACCACCAGCCGAAACGCTGCCGCCTGGCCCCGAAAGCGCGCCGAGCCGTGGCGCAGCACCTCGCCGTCCACGTTCCACTCGGTGCCGTCCGGCACGCTCACGAGCGCGTCCGGGCAGCGCCGGTGGCGGGCGCGGCGGTGCCGCCCGAGCGAGCCGCGCCGCAGCCGGTAGGCCAGCGCCACGAGCCCGATGCGTGGCCCCGCCTCCACGGCCACGACGTCGAGCGCTCCGTCGTGCGGGTCGGCCTCGTCGATGCGCGATCCGGCGCCGAACGCCCCCGAGGCGGCCACCGTGACCTGCCAGGTCTTCCCCTCGAACAGGCGGCTGCCGTCGCAGTCGACCGCCGCCGGGACCGAGTGGGCGGTCGCGCCCGCGACCACGGCACCGGCGGCGTAGCCGAGCGCGCCGAGCGACTTCTTCCAGGCCTTCGCCGTGCGCGCCGCGGGCCCCGGCAGCCCCGCGCTGGCCACGTTCACGAATGGGCGCTCCTCCATCCAGCCGAGCTCGAGGTCGTGCAGTCGGGTGCCCTCCACGGCCAGGCGCGCGGCCTCGCCGAGCTCGAGCGGCAGGCGGAGGCGGCGGGCGAAGTCGTTGGCCGTGCCGGCGGGGATCAGCGCCACCGGAGTCCCGGCGCGTCCCGCGGCCGCGGCCCCGGCG
>JBOGXS010000359.1:0-5671 GCA_050693815.1 Thermoleophilaceae bacterium
CCTCGTGGCGCCGCGGCGAGCCGGCCCAGCGCACGTCGCGGACGCCCACGGCGTCGACCGCACCGCCGCCGTGTAGCAGCGGGTTTGCGCCGTCGAGCCGGTCACGGCGCGAGATCAGAGCGCCCGCGCCGTAGGGGGCGTAGAGCTTGTGGCCGGAGAAGGCCAGATGGTCGATGCCCACGGCCGCGACGTCGATCGGCCGGTGGGGGGCGAGCTGCGCGGCGTCCACGAGCAGCTCGGCGCCGTGGGCGTGGGCGGCGTCGGCGAGCTGGCCGAGCGGCCACACCTCGCCGGTCACGTTCGAGGCGCCGGTGAGCGCCACGAGGTCGATCGAGCCTCGGGCCGCGGCCAGGGCGCGCTCGGTCGCGTCTACCAGCTCCTCCGGGCCGGCGACGAACGGCAGCAGCTCCACCTCGTGGCGCGCGCGCCACGGCAGCATGTTGGCGTGGTGCTCGTAGGGCGAGCCGAGCACCCGGGAGCCGGGCGGCAGGGCGGCGGCGAGCAGGTTGACGGCCTCGGTCGCGTTGCGGACGAGGACCGCCACGTGATCGGGGCTCGCCCCGACGAGCTCGAGGACGGCGCGCCGGGCGCCCGCCAGCGCCGCGGTCGACACCTCCGACGCCCGCCCCGCCCCGCGCTGGACGCTGCCGTACCAGGGCAGGAAGGCGTCGACGGCCTCGACCACGCCCCGAAGCGGCGGGGTGCTGGCGGCGTGGTCGAGCAGCACCGCGGGCCGGACGCTGCCGTCCAGGCAGTCGAGCGAGGGCGATTCCACGAGCTCCAGCTCGGGCGAGAGCACTTCGGTCCCGGGCATACGCGCCAGGCTGACACCGCGCCCCAGACCCACCAAGGCGGTTGCCTGGCGTCTTCCGGGTTCGGTTACCCGAACCTGCGCGGGCGGTTCACTTGAGCAGCCGCGAGAGGCGCCGGTCCTTCAGCACCCGACCGCCGGTCTGCTCCTCGGGGCAGTAGCACATCACGTAGTCCTTGAAGTGGATCGCCTCGATCGTGGTGCCGCAGCGCGGGCATGGCTCCCCGGCGCGGCGGTGGACCTTCAGCGGCATCGGCAGCTTGTCCGGGACGGTGTCGCCGACCGCCTCCTCGTAGTGGGCCAGGGCGGCGCCGAGCACCTCGTCGCAGGCGGCGCGCAGCCGCTCCCCGGCCTCGCCATCCACGTCGGCTGCCCGCTGGAAGGGAGACAGCCGGGCCGTCCAGAGCAGCTCGTCCACCCACGAGCGGCCGATGCCGGCAATCGTGCGCTGGTCGCGCAGCAGCTGGTGCAGGTGGCGCGGCTGATCGAGCAGGCGCGCGAACTCGTCCGGCGGCGGCGCCGGAAGGGCGTCAGGACCGAGCGTGGCGACCGCCTCGTCGGCCTCCAGCGCCTCGGCGGCCAGCAGCTTGCCCCACGCCCGCTGCTGGGTGCCGAACTCGCGCAGCCGCAGCTCGCGCCCGTCGGCGAGCCGGATCAGCAGCCGCGAGCTGCGGTCGCGCAGCGAGGCGCGGGAGTCCCACAGCTGGAGCCGGCCGGCCGACATCAGGTGGATCAGCACGACGAGCTCGCCGGCGTCGACGACGAGCATCTTCCCCACGCGGCGCACGCCCGCGAGCGCGCGACCCGCCAGCGCGTCCAGCGGCGGGTCGAAGGTCTTCATCGTGACCATGCCGAGCGCCAGCGCCGCCTCGATCTCGGCGCCGGCCACGCCGCGCGACAGGCGTCGCGCTGTGATCTCGACCTCGGGCAGCTCGGGCATCCGGCCAAGAGTAGGCTGCGAGTGGTGAGGATCTCCCTGGCCGCCGACGAGCGCACCGGCGTGGCCGACGCCCTGGTCGAGGAGCTGCGCCGGCGCGGCCACGAGCCCGTGCTGCACGGGGCGCTCGCCGAGGAGGAGCGCGACGACTGGGCCTGGGCCTCCGAGGCCGCGGCCCGCGACGTGGCGGACGGTCGCGCGGAGCAGGCGGTGGTCTGCTGCTGGACGGGCACCGGCGCCTCGATCGCCGCCAACAAGGTGCCGGGCGTCCGCGCCGCGCTGTGCGGCGACTCGGAGACCGCGCGCGGGGCGCGGCGCTGGAACGACGCCAACGTGCTCGCCTTGTCCCTGCGGAGCACGAGCCCCGCCCTGCTCGAGGAGATCCTCGACGGCTGGTTCGCGGCCGGCCCGAGCGACGAGGCGGACGACGTGGCGAACGTGCGCCACGTGGACGAGATCGCCTGACCGGCCGCCGCTAGCGAATCCGGAAGCGGCTCCGGCGGACGGTCTTCTTGTCGAAGTCGTCCACCAGGGTGAGCTTGGCGCGGTAGCGGCCGCGCCTGAGTCGCTTCACCCTGAACGCGTGCCTGCCCGCGGACAGGCGGCGGCGCTTGACCGTGCGACGACTTGCGCCCCGGAGCCTGTACGTCATCCGCGCCGGCTCGTTCAGCCGGAAGCTGACCCGGACGCTGCGGCCGCGCCGCCTGGTCCTGACCCTGGCCACCAGCGCCCCGGACCCGCCGCCGACCTGGACCGCTCCGGTCATGAAGCTCTCGTGAGGCGTGCAGACATAGGTGTAGCGGCCGGGCCTCGTGAACGTGTGCGAGTACCTCCCGCCCCCCACCTGGTCGCCCGAGTTCCAGCTCTCGGCCTGGCCCGGATCCGACGTTGCGGTGTGGCCGCCGTCGTGAAACCGCCAGGTCACGGTGTCGCCGACCTCGATCTTCCGCTCGAGCGGCGCGAACTCGAAGTCCCTGACCTCCACGGTCCACTCGGCGGCGGTGGCCGGTACAACCGGCACGAGCACCAGCGCGAGCGCGAGGGAAAGCTGCAGCCGACGGAGTCGCATCGCCGGAAGCCTAGGACACCGGAGCGCTCGCATCGATTCGGTCATACGCCGCGGCGGCGGCCGCGGTTCGATCGTAGGATGCGGCCGCGTGGCCTCGCCGGACGTGGTCGACACCCCGCAGCAGGCGGCCGAGCTCGAGCTCGCCCCGCTCGTGGTGCGCGAGCCGCTCGAGGCCTTCCTCGACGAGCACGGAATCGGCTCGCGGCGGGTGGAGGCGAAGCGGATCGGCGAGGGGCATTCGAACTTCACCTTCCTCGTGCGCCGCGGCGACGCCCGCGTGGTCCTGCGCCGGCCGCCGCGGCCGCCGCTCCCACCGTCGGCTCACGACGTCCTGCGCGAGGCGCGCCTCCTGCGCGCACTGGAGCGCACGCCAGTGCGCGTGCCCCGCGTGCTCGCCGTGGGCGACGACCAGGCGGGGCTCGGGGTGCCCTTCTACCTGATGGAGGAGGTGCACGGCGCGGTCGTCACGACCGACGTGCCGCCGGCGCTCGACAACGAGGAGGGCCGGCGCCGGATGTCGGAGGAGCTGGTCGACGCCCTGGTCGAGCTGCACGCGGTCGACTGGCGCGCCTGCGGCCTGGAGGGCTACGGCAAGCCGAGCGGCTACCTGGAGCGCCAGGTGCGCCGCTTCACCGGCCTGTGGGAGTACAACAAGACGCGCGAGCTGCCGGTGGTGGAGGAGGTGCGCGACTGGCTCGCTGCCAACCTGCCCGAGTCGCCCGACTCGACGATCGTGCACGGCGACTACCGGCTCGGGAACGTGATGGTGGCGGAGGAGGCGCCCCCGCAGCTGGTGGCGATCTTCGACTGGGAGCTCTCCACGATCGGCGATCCACTGGCCGACGTGGGCTACCTCACCGTCACCTGGGCCGAGCCGGACGACCCGGCCGACATCTCCTTCTCCAGCCTCTCGGCGGCCACCCGCCGGCCCGGCTTCTTGAGCCGCGCCGAGCTGACGGCGCGCTACGAGGAGCGCAGCGGGCGCTCGGTCTCGGCCCTCAACTGGTACCAGGCGCTCGCGCTGTGGAAGGCCGCGGTGTTCATGGAGGGCAACTACAAGCGCTTCACGATGGGCGCCTCCGACGACCAGTACCTCGCGCTCTTCGACGAAGGCGTGCCGGCGCTGGCCGAGAAGGCCCGAGCGGTGGCCCTCGCGGGCTAGAGGGTGCGGCGATCATCCCCTCCACTTGACGCTGCAGCCGACCGGCTCGGTCTCCGGCAGCGCCGGCTGCTCGCCCGCGAGCACGGCGTCGAGCGCCTCGCGGAGCCAGGCGGCGTTCTGGGCCTCGTCGCGATGGTCGGCGTCAGGAGCCCCGCGGTAGCGGAGGGTGCCCTCCGCGTCGAGCACGAAGACGTCCGGGGTGGTCTGAGCGCCATATGCCCGCGCCACCTCCTGCGACTCGTCGCGCAGGTACGGGTGGGGCCAGCCGCCGTCCGCCTGCACCCTCTCCTTCATCGCCTCGAACGAGTCGGTCGGGTAGCGCTCGGCGTCGTTGGGGTTCACCGCCAGGAAGCGCACGCCCTCGTAGTCGCGCGCCACCGACAGCAACCGCTCGTGCCAGCCCAGCGCGTAAGGACAGTGGTTGCAGGTGAAGACGACCACCGTCACCCCGTCGGGACCATGCTCGCCCCCGTCGGTGCCCGGCAGGGAGAAGCCGGGCGCCCGATCGCCGATCTTCAGGCTCATCTCTTCATCGCCTCACGTATGTCTTCGGGATCCGGTGTCGGAGAGATCGTTCCGTCTCGCAGACGGTAGATGCGGCAGGTGAGCGAGTAGGGCTCGCCTTCGCCGGGCGGGACGATGTCGCGCCCGTCGATCTTGATCGTCGGAGACCCCGGAAAGCGCTCGGCCCGGGCCTGCTCGTCCGTCTCGACCTCGACGAGCTCGACGTCTGCCTCGATCCCCTCCTCGCCCAGCACCCGTTCCAGGTCGGCGCGCGTGTCCGGATAGGACGGGCAGCCCTCCCACCAGAGCAGCTCAACCCTCATGGACCTCCACGCGCTCGATCACCGCGTCCTCGACCGGGCGGTCCTGCGCCGCGGTCTCGGCGCCCTCGATCGAGTCGATGGCCTCCATGCCCGAGCTGACCTCGCCGAAGACGGTGTGCTTGCCGTCGAGCCAGGGCGCCGCGTCGGTGGTGACGATGAAGAACTGGCTGCCGTTCGTGTTCGGCCCGCGGTTGGCCATCGCCAGGGCTCCGCGCACGATCTTGTGCCGGTTGATCTCGTCCTCGAACTCGTAGCCCGGGCCGCCCGTGCCGGTGCCGTGCGGGCAGCCGCCCTGGATCATGAAGTCCTTGATCACGCGGTGGAAGACGAGGCCGTCGTAGTACCTGTCGCGCGACAGCGTCAGGAAGTTCTCCACCGTCTTGGGCGCGTCTCCCTCGAACAGCTCGAGCTCGATCGGCCCGTGGTTGGTGTGCATCGTCGCCTGGCTCATCGCCTCTTGGTCACCTCCACCCGGAGCTCGGTTCCCCGGACTCGCTTTCCACTCACCTTGTCCACGACCTCGCCGGCGCGCCCCTCGGGCACCTCGACGAACGAGAAGCGCTCCAGCACCCGCACGTGGCGGACGTCGTCGTTCTCCAGACGCGTGTGATCCACCACCGCGCCCACCACGTCCGCCGGCTCGATCCCGTCCCGGCGCCCGGCGCCGAGCACGAGCTTGGCGTAGGGCACGCCGTCGCGCTGGTGCGGCTTGGTGTGGCGCGGCCGGCGCGTCTCGCGCTCGCGGCGGGTGCGGCGCTCCCGTGGCTTGGTCCCGTCGGGCGACCACTGCTCGATCTCGGTGTTGGCATGGCGCTCGATCGCCTCCAGCTCGCGCCGCTGTCGCGACGTGATGAGAGTGATCGCG
>JBOGXS010000360.1:0-8496 GCA_050693815.1 Thermoleophilaceae bacterium
GCACGCGGCCAACCGTAGCCGCCCGCCCGGCGCGCGGGCCCGGGCGGGCGCGTTACGCTGCCGGAACGCAGGCGGCAACCGAGGAGCGAGCGATGAGCGAGAACCTGGCCACGATCCTGACCGATACGGCGGCCCAGCACGGCGACCGCACCGCCTTCAAGCTCGACGACGTCGAGCTCAGCTACTCGATGCTGGACGGGGCGAGCGCGTACATCGCCGGCCTGGTTAAGGCGCGGGGCGTCGAGGAGGGCGACCGGGTTGGGCTGATGCTGCCCAACGTGCCCTACTTCCCGATCGTGTACTACGGCATCCTGCGCGCGGGAGGTGTGGTGGTGCCGATGAACGTCCTGCTGAAGGGCCGCGAGGCCGCCTTCTACCTGAAGGACTCGGGCGCCAAGCTCCTGTTCGCGTGGCACGACTTCGGCGAGGCGGCCGAGCAGGGCGCCGGCGAGGCCGGCGCCGAGGTCATCCTGGTCAAGCCGGGCGAGTTCGAGCAGCTCGTGGGGGCGCAGGAGCCCGACACCGAGGTCACCGACCGCGCCGCCGACGACACCGCCGTGATCCTCTACACGAGCGGCACCACGGGCAAGCCCAAGGGCGCCGAGCTGACCCACTCCAACCTGCGCCAGAACTGCCTCGTGGCCTCCGGGACGCTCGGCGAGTTCAACCAGGATGACGTACTGCTGGGCGCGCTCCCCCTGTTCCACTCGTTCGGCCAGACCTGCACGATGAACAGCGCGGTCGCCCAGGGCGCGTGCGTGACGATGATCCCCCGCTTCGACCCGGACAAGGCGCTCGAGATCGTCGAGCGCGACCGGGTCACGGTCTTCCAGGGCGTGCCCACGATGTACAACGCGATGCTGCACGCCGGCAAGGCCGACTCGGTCGACGCCTCCTGCCTGCGTCTGTGCATGTCCGGCGGCGCGGCGATCCCGGTGGAGCTGATCCGGGGCTTCGAGGAGAAGTTCGGCTGCCCGATCCTCGAGGGCTACGGGCTGTCCGAGACCTCGCCTGTGGCCTCGTTCAACCACCCGGACAGGGAGCGCAAGCCGGGTTCGATCGGCACCCCGATCGAGGGCGTCGAGATGCAGGTCGTAGACGACGACGGCAACGAGGTGCCGCAGGGCGAGGTCGGCGAGATCGTGATCCGCGGACACAACATCATGAAGGGCTACTGGGACCGCCGGGATGCCACCGAGGAGGCGATCGACTCCGAGGGCTGGTTCCGCTCCGGCGACATGGGCAAGGTGGACGAGGACGGCTACTTCTTCATCGTCGACCGCAAGAAGGAGCTGATCATCCGCGGCGGCTACAACGTCTACCCGCGCGAGATCGAGGAGGTGCTCTACGAGCACCCGGCCGTCCAGGAGGCGGCGGTGCTGGCCGTGCCCGACGAGTCGCTCGGGGAGGAGGTCGGCGCCGCCGTGGTGCTCAAGGAGGGCGAGTCGCTCGACGCCGACGAGGTGAAGGCCTACGTCAAGGACCAGGTGGCGGCCTACAAGTACCCGCGCAAGGTGTGGTTCGTGGACGAGCTGCCCAAGGGCCCGACCGGCAAGATCCTCAAGCGCGAGATCGAGGTGCCGGAGAAGGTGGTCGCCGGCACGTAGGGGCGTCCACCGGGAATATCGATCCGCGCGCGCTCGGCCGAGCCGAGCGCTTGCGGCCAAGCGCCGTTCACTAGGCTTCCGCGCCCCGTGGGGCTGACTCGCAGAGGACTCTTCGGGGCCGGGGCGGCGGGAACCGCCGCCCTCGGCCTGGGCGCGTGCGGCGACGACTACTTCGAGCCGGCGACCGACCATGCGAAGGATGCGCCCAACACGCTGCTGATCGTCGGCGAGTCCACGCGCGCCGACTACATCCGGTATTACAACCCCGACAGCCTCGCCAAGACGCCGAACTTCGACGCGCTGGGCAGGGACTCGCTGACCTTCTCGCTGGCCGTGCCCGAGGCAATGCCCACCGGCCCGGCCCGGCGGGCGCTGCTCACAGGCGTCCGCTCCTTCCCGTTTCGCAACTACGTGCCGACGAAGGGCCTGCCGGTCGGCCCGGGCTGGATCCCGATCCTCGACCACCACCCGATCGTCACGGAGGTGCTGGGCGAGGCCGGGATCGAGACCGCGTACTGCACCGACAACCCCTTCCTCATCGGTCCGCGCTTCGGCAACTTCCGGCGCACGCTCGACTATGCCCGCCCGAGCTACTCGCAGGGCGCATACCGCTTCCTGAATAAGCCCTTCAAGCGCCCTGCTCCGCGCAGCGCGATCGAGCGCTACCTGCTGCCCGACCTGTCGGACAGCGTCGAGGTCGGTCGCCTGCGTGCGATGGCGGGCTGGAACTCGATCCACCGTGGCAGGGAGAGCCAGTACCCGACCGCCCGCGTGGTGCGGGCGGGCGTGAAGCTGGTCGACGACCTCAAGGAGCGGCGCCCGTTCTTCCTCGGCGTGGACGCCTTCGACCCGCACGAGCCGCTCGATGCGCCGCACGCCTTCCAGATCGCGGCCGGCGGCCCGAAGGGCATCGAGCTCGAGGGGATCATCCCGATCCAGCCCTTCGAGACGCCCTACTCCTGGGTGGTCGACGTGGACGTGGACGACCCGACCATCGAGCGGGTGCGCGAGCTCTACGCCGCCGAGATCACGTTCGTGGACGAGTGGATCGGCCGCCTGATGAACAGGCTGGCCGACCAGAACCTGCTCGACGAGACCGTCGTCTACTACATGGCCGACCACGGCCTGACGCTCGGCGAGCACGGCATCCTCGGCAAGCACGCGGCCCGCGCCCAGTGGCACATCTACCACGTGCCCTGCATGATCCGCCACCCGGAGGGCAAGCGCGCGGGGGAGAGGAGCGACTACTTCGCCTCCACCCACGACGTGCCGCGCACGCTGCTCTCGTTCATGGGCGTCCGCGCGCCGGGGATGATGAGCGGCGAGGACCTGTCGGTGCTCTTCGACGGCCGGGAGCCGCCCGAGCGGCGCTGGTTCACCTCCTGCTACGACGACCACGTGCTGGCCGGCGACGCCGACTGGTTCCTGCTCGCCGACAGCGAGGGCCGCCTCAAGCGGCTATACGACAAGCGCGCAGACCCGCGGGAGCTGCGCAACGTGGCCGACGAGCACCCCGAGATCGTGGACCGGCTCTGGAAGGTGCTCGAGGACGAGGCGGGCGGGACGCTGCCGCAGTTCGGCGCCTCCGCCCCGAAGGCCGTGATCGGCGGGTGACTCGCAGCGATGGCATCACACGCCGCACCCTGCTGGGCAGCGCCGCCGCGCTTCCCGCATTGGGCCTGCCGGCGGCGCGTGCGGCCGCCCAGGAAGGCCGGCGCGCCCTGCTGGTCGTGCTTCCCCTGATCCGCAACGACTATGTGGACGACTCAGGAACGAGCACCCCCAATATCAAGGAGCTCGAGGGCAACTCGCTGCGATTCGACCGGGTGATCCCCGAGTGCATGCCGGCACTGCCGGTGCGGCGGACGCTCATCACCGGGATGCGCTCGTTCCCCTTCCGGGACTGGGAGCAGACCGAGGGCATGCCCGCCGTGCCCGGCTACAACCCGGTCTGGGACTGGCAGCCGGTCATGACGGAGACGATGCGCGCCGCGGGCGTGGAGACCGTATACGTGACCGACAACCCGATCGTCGACGGTCCTCGCTTTCCAGAGGTGCGGAGGGCCGGAGGGTCGGTCGAGGCGGCCGGAAGAGGTGGCATCAAGGACGAGATCGCCGCGATCAAGCGCGCCACCAAGGCCACCGAGCGCACGTTCCGGGTGGGGATCGAGGAGCTGCGCGGGCTGTCGGGCTTCCTCGGCATCGACCCCTTCGATCCGGTCGACGCCGTCGAGGCGCCGCCGATCTACGTCAAGCCCGGCGAGGTCGAGGACGAGGGCATCGGGCCGATGGACGGGCGCCTCGCGGAGCTGCGCTTCAGCGACGGCGAGCGCGACGAGCTCCGCTCCGCCTACCGCGACCACGTCGAGGCGGTGGACGGATGGGTGGGACGGCTGATGGGCGAGGTTCCGGATGACGTGCTCGTTTTCATGCTCGGCGACATCGGCATCGCCCTCGGCGAGCACGACTACATCGGGCGCGGCGCGCCCACCTCGCACCGCGACTCCTACGAGATCCCCTTCCTGATCCGCGACCCGGACGGCCGCAAGGCGGGCGACGACGTGGACTGGTACGCCTCCACCCACGACGTGGCTCCCACGATCCTGTCCTTCATGGGCATCACGATCCCGGGGAAGATGTGGGGAGAGGACCTCACCGCGCTGCTCGACGACGTGGACGAGGACGACCTCTACCACCGTCCCTACTCGATCTCGGCCAGCGGGTCGCTGATCGTCGTGCGCGACTCGCGCTGGCTGATGGTCGCCGATCGCGAGGAGATCGAGCGCCGGATGTACGACGACGACGAAGAGGTCGAGGACGACATCACGCGCTACGAGGACATCGCCAACGAGGACACCGGCCAGCTCACCGAGATGTCCCAGGTGGCCGTGACCGTGGCGGGGGGCACGCTGCCCGAGTTCGGGCCCGACGGGGCGCTGCGGCCCCCGCCCCAGCGCGGGGACGACGACGGGGACGACGACGGCATCCCGAACGACTTCGACGCGGTCGACAACGACGAGCCCGACGACAACGACGACCGCGAGGCGCTCCAGTTCGACGGGCGGGATCCCGAGGGCGGGGAGCTGGCGATCCCGTGACGGCCGAGCGCGGCGACCCGTCGGCCGAGCGCCGCGACCCGCCGGCCGAGCGCAGCAACCCCCCGGCGGAGCTCCTCCACCGCAACAAGTGGCGCATCTTCGGCGTGATGATGATCGGCTGGGCCATGTCCCTGCTCGACGTCTCGATCGTGAACATCGCGATCCCCGAGCTGCAGGACGAGCTGTCGACCGACGTGGGGACGGTCACGTGGGTCATCAACGCCTACAACATCGTCTTTGCCGTCCTGCTCGTGTCGATGGGCCGCCTCGCCGACCAGTTCGGCCGCCGGCTCTTCTTCGTGGTCGGCCTGTCGGTCTTCACAATCGGGTCCGGGCTCTGCGCCCTGGCGTGGTCGGTCGAATGGCTGATCGGCTTCCGCGTGATCCAGGGCATCGGCGCGGGCATCCTCGCCCCGCTCGGCTTCGCGATCACGGTGCTCGTGTTCCCGCCGCAGCACCGCGGGCGCGGGTTGGCGCTCATCGCGGTCGTGGCGCTCGTCTCCTCGGCGCTCGGGCCGGTGCTCGGCGGCGTGCTGATCGAGATCGCGAGCTGGCACTGGATCTTCCTGATCAACATCCCCTTCGGCATCCTCGGGGTCGTGCTGGCCCTGCGCTGGTGGCCCGAGACATGGGACCTCACAGCCGGGCGCGAGGTGGACGTGAAGGGCATGGTCCTGCTCGGGCTTGCGGTCTTCTGCCTCCTCGTTGCGCTCGTGGAGGCCAACCCGTTCGGCGGGAATCTTCCGCTCTGGCTCAGCCTGATGCAGGCGGCGATCCTGCTGGGAGTGGCGTTCGTCATGTGGGAGCGGCGCGCGCCCAACCCGATGCTCCGGCCGGAGCTGATGGAGAACAGGCAGTTCCGCAGCGCCAACCTCGGGATGCTGTTCTTCGCCGCCGGCGCGATCGGCAGCCTCCTGCTGCTCTCGCTCGTCTTCCTGAATCTCTGGGGCTACGAGCCGATCGAGGCCGCGCTCGCGATCGCGCCCGTGCCGCTCTGCGGCCTGATCGTGTGGCCGTTCGTGGGCCGCGCGGCGGACAGCCGGGCGCCGGGCGACATCGCGAAGCCGGCGCTGCTGGTGATGGCGGTCGGCCTGCTGTGGATCTCCTTCCTGCCCGCGACATCGGACAACGCCTTCTCCTACCTGCGCATCCTGCCCGGGCTTGCGATGCTCGGCATCGGGATGGGGATCGGCTTCCCGGCTCTGAACGTGGGTGCGATGGGGTCGGTGGCCGGACCGATGGTCGGGCTCGCCTCGGGAGTCCTCAACACCGCCCGCCAGCTCGGCGCGGCGATCGGGATCGCGATCC
This sequence comes from Thermoleophilaceae bacterium, assembly GCA_050693815.1. Taxonomy (GTDB): domain Bacteria; phylum Actinomycetota; class Thermoleophilia; order Solirubrobacterales; family Thermoleophilaceae; genus JACVRW01. The sequence goes on from JBOGXS010000360.1 coordinate 6,014, forward strand.
TGATCGCGACCTTCGGCGGAGCCCTCCACGCGCACATGAGCTGGTTCGCGGACGAGGAGATCGAGGACATCGTCGACGAGTGGGAGATTCCCGCGCAGGACGCGGGGGCGGTGATCCAGGGCACCCTGCACGACTACGCCGGCGGCACCGAGGACCGCTTCGAGCCAACCCCCGGCTTCGACGAGGAGATCGTCCGCCAGACGGCCGGCGCGGCCCGTGAGGGCTTCGCATGGGCGTTCCGGCAGGCGGCGCTGCTGATCCTCTCGGTGCTGCCGCTGATGGGCGCGCTGCGGCGCACGCCGGCGCAGGCGCAGGCGGAGTTCATGGCGCAGATGAAGGCGAACGCGCCGCCGCCACCTCCGAGGCCCGACGGCGACGGGGCCCGGGGCGAGCCCGCGCCGGAGCGGCCTTACACTGGCGGTGGCAGATGACGACCGCGACGCGCATCACCGAAGCGGAGTACTACGCCGTCACGGTCGAGGGCGATCACAAGGAGCTCGTTGACGGGCGGATCGTCGTGGACGAGCCGAAGCTCATTCACTCCGTGCTCCAGACCCGGCTCGCCGGTGAGCTGTACGCCTGGACGGAAGCCGGTGAGCGCCGCGGCCTGGCGAGCATGCCCACCAACGTGCGGCTGGACCACTACAACGTCTACGGCCCCGACCTGCTCTGGTTCCGCGAGGAGCGCATTCCGGCGGACCTGAACGCCTACCCCGAGCACGTGCCCGACCTGTGTGTCGAGATCCGCTCGCCGTCCACATGGCGCTACGACGTCGGCGCCAAGCGGCGCGGCTACGAGGAGGGCGGCGTCGCCGAGCTCTGGCTCGTCGACGACCACTCCGAGAGCGTGCTGGTCTACCGGCGCTCCACGCCCGAGGCGCCGACCTTCGACGTCGCGCTCGAGCTGGGCCGCGGCGAGACGCTCGAGTCGCCGCTGCTGCCCGGCTTCGCGCTCGCGCTCGACAAGCTGTTCAGGCGCTGAGCCTCCACCAGCGCGACCAGCATCGCGGCGGACTCCACCGGGGTTTCCCGCTCGGTGTCGAGCAGCAGCTCGGGCGAGAGCGGCTCCTCGTAGGGGTCCGAGACCCCGGTGAACGCGGCGATCTCACCCGCCCGGGCCTTCTCGTAGAGCCCCTTGACGTCGCGCCGCTCGCACTCCTCGACCGAGGCGCGCACGTGCACCTCGACGAAGCGCCCGTCCATGCGCGCGCGGGCCTCGTCGCGGGCGCCGCGGTAGGGCGAGACGGCGGCCACGAACGCGATCACGCCGTTGCGGGCGAGCAGGTCGGCCACCCAGGCGATGCGGCGCACGTTCACGTCGCGGTCCTCGCGCGAGAAGCCGAGCCCGGAGCAGAGGTTCTGGCGCACGTCGTCGCCGTCGAGCACCTCCACGCGGTGGCCGGCATCGCGCAGCTGCCCGGCGGCCAGCCGGCCGATGGTCGACTTGCCCGACCCCGACAGGCCGGTGAGCCAGACGCAGAGGCCGTCGCCGCCGCGCGCCGGGGCTGCGAGCGTGCCGTGGGCGATCGGCCCGAGGTTGGGCTCGCGGCCGTGCAGCTCGAAGGAGCGGAAGCGGCTGAAGAGACGGTGGTCGGGGCCGTGGTAGTCGGACGAGCCGGTGCTCAAGAGGCCCAGCTCGGCGCAGCGGTCGGCGAGGAGCTGGGTCTGGTCGCGGTCGTGGGACGTGTAGAAGGCCTCGACCCCGTCGAGCCCGGCGCTGCGGTAGCGGTCGATCGCCGCGAGCACCTCGCCCTCGTCCTGGATGTCCCAGAACGGGTGCGCCCAGACGGCCACGCCGGCGGCGTCGTGGATCCAGCCGATCGCCTCCTCGACGGTCGGGTGGGTGCGGGCCACGTAGCCCGGCTTGCCCTGGATCAGGTAGGCGGGGATGAAGGAGGAGACGTCGGCGTGGCCCTCGGCGGCGAGGCGGTCGGCGTTGGCCGGGTGGGCCAGCACGGCCGCCGCGAGGTGCGGGCGGCCGACCGGCTTGCCCGCCGCCTTGCGCGCCTCGATCGGAGCGGGATCGACCTCGAAGCCCAGCTCGAGGAGGCGCTCGGACATGGCGTCGGCGCGGCGCTCGCGGTCGCCGCGGGCGTCGCGCAACCGCTCGTTCAGCAGCGCGCTGCGGTGGTCGATCCCGTAGCCGAGCACGTGCAGGTCCTCGTAGGGGCCGTCCACGGCGGAGATCTCGGTGGCCGGCACCACGCGCACGCCGTGGAGCGCCCCGGCGGCGAGAGCCTCGTCGACGCCGTCCACGGTGTCGTGGTCCGACAGCGCGAGCAGCCGGACGCCTGCCGCGGCGGCGTTCTCGACCACCTGGGCGGCGGCCAGCTCGCCATCCGAGTGCAGCGAGTGTGATTGGAGGTCGAAGTCCACAGCGGCCGCAAGCGTAGTCGTGCCGCAAGCACTCGGCTCGGCCGAGGGCGCGCGGATCGAGTCACTCGACCGGGATGCCATGGCGCATCGTGTTCTCGGTGACCACC
>JBOGXS010000361.1:0-14491 GCA_050693815.1 Thermoleophilaceae bacterium
GGCTGCTCCTGCTCGAGCAGCGGCTCGAGGCGGCCTACGAGACCGCGCTGGCCCGCGACGCGATCGACCCCGTGCTGGGCGAGACCCTGCTCGCCCACGAGCGCGAGCACGTGCGCGGAGTCGAGCAGAGCCTGCGCGGGCGCCGCTCGCCGCGCGCCGCCGTGCCTCCACCCGGACTCGGCACCGCGTTCACGAGCCGGGCCGCCTTCGCCCGCCACGCGCTCGGGCTCGAGTCCGAGACCGTGGCCGCCTACCAGGAGGCGCTCGCCACCCTGCCGAACGAACGGCTGCTGCAGCCGCTCGGCTCGATCATGGCCAGCGGCGCCCAGCACGTTGTCGCGCTGCGCCAGGTGGCGGGGGTCGAGCTCCTGGGGCGCTAACCTGAGAGCGGCATGCTCGGCTTCATCTCCGCACCCGGCCCGCTCGAGCTCCTCGTGATCCTGGGCATCGCGCTGATCGTGCTCGGTCCCAAGAAGCTGCCCGAGGCGGCCCGCTCGGTGGGCCGCGGGATGCGCGAGTTCAAGGATTCGCTTCAGGGCGGGAACGACGACGACTACGACGACGACGTCGACGAGGACCGCCCGCGGGTGAAGCCGGTCCCCTGAGGCGCCTTGCCGCAAGCACTCGGCTCGGCCGAGTGCGCGCGGATCGGCGCCTTGCCGCAAGCACTCGGCTCGGCCGAGTGCGCGCGGATCGGCTTACCAGAACGAGCCGGCCTCGAGCACGCCCTCGGCCTCGAGTTGCTCGATGCTCTTCGAGTAGACGCCCGAGCTGAGGTACTTCCAGCCGTCGTCGGGGGCGACGAAGACCACGTTACCCTCGTCGATCTCGCCCGCCACACGCACCGCGATCGAGACGATCGCGCCGCTCGACACGCCCAGGAAGAGCCCCTCCTCCTCGAGCAGCCGCTTGGTCCAGACGATCGAGTCGCGGTTCGAGACGAAGATCTTGCGGTCGAGCAGGGCCAGGTCCAGGATCGGCGGGATGTAGCCGTCCTCGAGCGAGCGCAGGCCCTGCACGGCCTCGCCCTGGAGCGGCTCGGCGGCCACCACCGCGGTGTCCTCGTTCTCCTCCTTGAGCCGTCGCGCGTTGCCCATCAACGTGCCGCCGGTCCCGAGCCCGCCCACGAAGGCATCCACCTCGTCGAGCTCCTCGAGGATCTCGACGGCCGTGCCGTGGTAGTGGGCGTCCGGGTTGGCCCGGTTGCCGTACTGGTAGGGCATGTAGTACGAGGCGTCGGCCTCGGCCATCTCGAGGGCCTTGGCCACGGCGCCGTTCGAGCCCTGCTCGCCAGGCGAGTACTCGATCTCCGCGCCGTACATGCGAAGCAGCTGGGTGCGCTCGGCGGTCACGTTGTCGGGCATGACCACCTTGAGCGGATAGCCCTTGCGCGAGCAGATCATCGCCAGCGAGATCCCGGTGTTGCCGGAGGTGGGCTCGAGGATGGTCTGGCCCGGCGCGATCAACCCGTCCTCCTCGGCACGCTCGAGCATCGAGCGCGCCACCCGGTCCTTGACCGAGCCGGTCGGGTTGTAGCTCTCCAGCTTGACGTAGATGCGCACCCCGGGCTTGGGGCTGAGACGGCGCAGCTCGACCAGCGGCGTGTTGCCGATCGCCTGGACGATGTCCCCGTACTTGCCCCCGCACGGGCGGTTGTCGAGACGCGGCTCGAGCACTTCAGAAAGTGTAGTACGGCGCCGCGCTGGTAGTGGGTCAGTTTGACTCCAGCAGGGCCGCAACCTCGTGCAAGGTCCAGCGGTGATCCGCTATGCCGACGGCCATAGCCGGAGTCGTCTTGGTGGTCTGGTGCACGCGGCAGAAGTTGTAATGCATGTAGTGGAGCGCGACGGCATGGGCCAGGTTCTCGACCTTCTTTGAGAAGCCGTGGGTCAGCCGCGTGAAGCGGCGCATCCCCATCCGCATCGTGAGGTTCTGGTGCTCCACGTAGCTCGTGGAGATCTTGTCCGGGTCGGGTGTGCCCTTCATGACCCAGATCTTCGAGTCCGTACAGATCGGCGGGGTGTAGCGCCGCTCAGACTGCGGATCGGCCGAGTAGATCTTCTGGATCTGCGCCCAGTCGATATCACGGCCGAACGTGAGACCGACGGATGCGACGTAGATCTGGTGGCCGTCCGTGGTGAGCTGGATCCGGTTGGACAGCCGGCTCTTGAGATCACGCATGAAGGCCCAGGCGTCGTCTACCGTCCGCTCGCCCACCAACCAGCTAGGAACGAGCTTAGTGTCAGCGCAGAGAGCGGAGAAGGTCCACACGTCGCCATACCCGAACGTGCCCTTGTGTTCCTCGGGGACGTTCTTCTGCTTCGCGTAGCAGTAGGCCCAGATCTCGTCGCACTGAAGCGTCTTGCAGGGCAGGTCGCGAAGGACTTGGTCTTGGTACTCGGAGCAAGCCGCGCCGAGATCGACGAGTAGCTTCGTGACCGTATTCTTCGCTGCGCCGGTCATGCGCACCGTGGCGCGGATCGAGTTGCCTTCCACGAGGCACCCAATGATTTGGGCGCGCCGCTCGGTGGTCAGCCTGTTCATACTGACCATTATGCTTGAGTGGCCGGGACGGAATGGCCCCTGCCTTGGTGTGCGATGCTGCCGCGAATGAAGGTGACGATGCTGCTCGCGGACGCCGCCCAGACTGCCGAAGGCAAGCTGTACGTACTGGGCGGGGGCTGGGCCATCACCGGCCCGGATCCAAGCCCCTCAGCGGTTGCGATGTACATCGAGGTCCCATGGGATCAGGCGAACATGCGGCACGACTGGCAGCTTGAGCTGGTCACGAGCGACGGTGACCCTGTCACGCTCCGAGACCCGGCGGATCGGGACGTACCAGTCGCGCTAAATGGTCAGTTTGAGGTCGGGCGTCCCGCTGGGCTAACGCCGGGGGCAGCAATAGGCGTGTCGCTAGCGGTCAACCTGGGGCCGCTACCCCTGCCTCCAGGGGGCCGCTACGAGTGGCGGTTGACCATCGGACCGGAGAGCCGCGAGGACTGGCGGCTCGCCTTCAGTACGCGCCCCGCCTAGCTGAGGGTGATCAGCCGGTCTTGCTCCCGCGCGCCGGGCGCGAGCGGCTGATGGAACTGACCGCCTGCGACAAGCCATGGCGACTCGTTAATGGTGACCATGCCGTGGGTGAGTCGCATGGCCTCCACAGGCCTGCCGTCCTGGTCGAAGCTGAGCAACGCAAGCTCGATGGACTGATCCTCAGCCACCAGCGCGGAGAACGCCTCTTCCGCGCGCGTCGAGTCCTCGAACCAGTCGAGCATGTTTCCTGCGCTGTCCATGATTCCGAAGTGGTCCATCGTCGTCGCTCCTACTGAGGAACAGGATAGATATCGGCGACCATTGGCGGAAAACTCTCACGAGTTCCCCAGATCGTCAAATGTTGGGGGTTTCGCTCCGCTGAGGGGTCGAGCCGGTCAAGGCCCGCCCCATACGCGAGCTGGACTCGGGCGATGTGCGATCCAATCACCGGGAACCTGCGAGCGAGCCCCTCGATGATCTCGGGGTCCAGCCACAGCGAAAGGGCCATGTAGATCGCAGCATGTTGCCGTTCGGCCGGTTGGGGCTTCAGGCCCAGCTCGTAGTGCGAGCGAAACGACAACTCCAGCTCGGAGTCGTCAACCGAAGCGACGTGGACAGCACGAAACGCTTCGATCTGCTCGTCCGGGCCGATCTGCTGGATCGGGAGATTGAGCGGGTAGGGCTCGTCGGCCACCTGGTCAATCTAGTCTCGGAGGGCGGAGCGGTGACTAGTGAGATGCCCAGCGGGCCTGAGCGGCCTTCCGGGCGATCTCCGACCGCTTCTCGGCAGAGAGCTTCTCCGCCCTTGCCTTGCCGCCCTTGCGGCCGCCGACCCTGGCGTTTTTCTGAGCCGCCGACTCGTTCGAGTCCTGTGGCTCCGTTGCCTGCTTCACGATCCGAGAGGCGAGGCGATTCAGGTCAGCCATTCGGTGTCCATTCTAGGCGGTATGGGCGGCCCGGGTGCCCGCCCGGGCCGCCCGCCGAACAGGAGCAGCAGCGCGCCAACACCACGGAGGGCTACACCGGCGCCGCCAACGCGCAGAACGCCATCGACTCGCTGCGCCAGCACGCAGCGACCGCGCCGGAGCGCTAGGCGTCGTCCGGCGAGAAGGGGCCGGAGATAACTTGCTCCGGCTCCTTCGTCCCGGCGTGGCGAAGCACACAATCCCACCCGCAGAAGTGGAGCGGCTTGCGCTCGCCCGTGATGGTGAGCAGACCACTCGCGGGCCGGGACGCCCCCGTGCGGACGTGGCGCTCGCAGTCCGGCCCGTCGCAGTAGAAGATGCGCTCAATGCTCATGCCACCAATCCCCCCTCGAAGTTCAGTGACCTACCTCCGTCCCTGCTCCCCCCGAGGGAGCGGATCAAACTGACCCACTACCGCCGCGCTCGGCCTACTCGGTCAAGACCGTGTCCTCGTGCGAGTAGGCGGGCGCGCAGCAGCAGAGGAACCGGAGCGGCTCGTCGGCGATGGCCCACACCTTGTGCCGCACGCCCGGCGGGATCACCACGGCGTCGCCCGGCTGGACGTCCCGCTCCGCCTCGGCGAGCCGCATGCGGCCGCGGCCCTGCGTGAAGAAGTAGATCTCCTCGGTCTCGCGGTGGTAGTGCTCGACGGTGGCGCCGCCGGACGGGACCGTGGCCTGCGCGAGGCTCTGGTTCAGCGTGGTGCCGACCGCCCGCCCGGCGATCTCTCGGATCTCCGAGCCGTCCATGGTCGTGAAGGGCTCGACGTCCTGAACGTTGTCGATACGCACCCCCGAGAGGCTACGCGAGCGCCGCCCGGTAGCGCACCTCCGCGATGTGCGCCCAGGTCTCCTGGGTGCGCTCCGTGCCGTCGCGCCCGGCGGCAGCAGGGCGGTGAAGCCGGCGCGGGCCGAGCTGTCCCACAGCCGAGACCAGGCGTCGACGTCAGCGGGCCGGGCGAGGCGGACGATCAGCGGCCGCCGCCGGCCATCGCCGGCAGGATCACGATCGTGTCGCCCTCCGACACGGTCGTGTCGAGGCCCTCGAGCACGCGCACGTCCTCGTCGTTCAGGTAGACGTTGACGTAGCGGTTGAGCTCGCCGCCCTCGGAGAAGATCTGCGACTCGGTGGACGGATGCTGGCCGGCCAGCGCGCGCAGCACCTCGCCCACGTTCCCGCCCGCGGCCTCGACCTCGCGCGCCCCGCCGACGGAGGCGCGCAGCACCGGTGGGATCTTCACGACGCTCATCGGTGGGCGGGCAGCCTAGCCCGCGCCGGCGCAGAAGGCCTCGTAGTCCGGAAAGACGCCCATCTCCTCGTCGGAGATCGAGCCCGGATCGCGCGAGCAGACCGGGCAGTCGGGGTCGCGCCGGACCTTGAGCTCGGTGAAGGTGGTGCCGAGCGCGTCGTAGAGGAGCAGGCGGCCGGCCAGCGGCTCGCCCGCGCCGGTCACAAGCTTGATCACCTCGACCGACTGGAGCAGCCCCATCACGCCCGGCAACACGCCGAGCACGCCCGCGGCGCCGCAGGAGGGCGCCAGCTCGGCCGGCGGGGGGGTCGGGTAGAGGCAGCGGTAGCAGGGCCCCTCGTACGGGTGGAACACCGAGAGCTGGCCCTCGAAGCCGAGGATCGAAGCCGAGACCACAGGGATCTCCAGGCGCACGCTTGCGTCGTTGAGCAGGTACCGGGTGGGGAAGTTGTCGAGGCCGTCGACGATCACGTCGTAGCGCTCGACGATCTCCATGATGTTGTCGGCGCCCAGCCGGACCGGGAGCTTCTCGACCTTCACGTCCGGGTTGATCTCGTGGATGGCGATCTCGGCCGAGTCGACCTTGGGCACGCCGATGCGGTCGTTCGAGTGGGCCACCTGGCGCTGGAGGTTGGAGAGGTCGACCACGTCGTCGTCGACGATGCCGAGCGTGCCCACGCCGGCGGCGGCCAGGTAGAGCGCGGCGGGGGAGCCGAGGCCGCCGGCGCCGAGCAGCAGCACGCGCGCGTCGAGCAGCTTCATCTGCCCCTCGAGCCCGATCTCCGGGATCAGCAGGTGGCGCGAGTAGCGCTCGCGCTGCTCGGGGCTGAGCGCGCGCGGCACCTCGACGTCGTAGCCGCGGTCCTTCCACAGCGTGATGCCGCCCCGCATCGAGGCCACGTCCTCGTAGCCGAGCAGGTCCTGCATCGTGTGGGCGGCCAGGGCGGAGCGACTGCCCGAGGCGCAGTAGAGGATGACGCGCTCGGAGCGGTCCGGCACCAGGCCCTCCACGCGGGACTCCAGGTGCCCGCGCGGCACGTGCACGGCGCCCGGCAGATGCGACTCCTCGAACTCGTGCTGCTCGCGCACGTCGACGATCACGGCGCCGTTGCCGTTCTGCCCGGGGTCGTGGACGTCGCGCGGGTCCACCTCCTCGATCTGCTCCTTGATCCTGCGGATAAGGTCTGCGCCAGAGGCCATTACTTCACAAACTGTAGCGCCCTACGGAAGGAACCGGGGCGCCCCCTGAAGGGCGCCCCGGTGGAAGACCCAGACCTAGATTTTTCTGCGGAAGCCCCGGCGGCAGGTCGCCCTGCCTGGTTGAAGCCTCACCAGGATTTTCGTCTCCGGCCGCGTCTGCCGATATGGGGTGAAGACCCCATTTGTCCCCCATGGGCGCCTTCCGATCCATGCACAGACCCAGAATGGTTCGCCGCGACGACTCCCTCATAGGCCAGGTGATCGCGGCGAACGTCGTGCTTGTCGCGCTGACCCTGTTCGCGGCCAGCCTGGCCGCCGGCCTCGACCTGACCGTCCACGAGCAGCGCTGGCAGTTCCTCGTCCTCGCGCTGGCCATCGTGCTGTCCCTCTGCGTGAACCTGTGGATGCTCCAGCGGCGCTTTCGCCCGCTGGAGCGGCTGATCGACCGGATCGAATCGATCGACCCCTCCGAGCCCTCGTCGCTCGAAGGGGTCGATCGCGACCCGGTGGAGGAGATCGACCGCCTGTCGCGCTCCTTCACGCGGCTGCTCGAGCGGATCGAGCGCGAGCGTCGCCACTCCGGCCAGCTGGCCATGCGAGCGCAGGAGGAGGAGCGCCGCCGGCTCGCGCGCGACCTGCACGACGAGGTGAACCAGGCCCTCACCGCGATCCTGCTGCGCCTCGAGGCGCTCGGCCAGGACGCCCCGCCCGAGCGCGCGCCCGAGGTGGCTGAGCTGAAGCGGCTCGTGAACCAGGCGATGGAGGAGCTGCTCACGCTGGCTCGCCAGCTGCGCCCCTCGGCGCTCGACGACCACGGGCTCGTGCCGGCCGTGGAGGGCCAGCTCAAGCGCTTCTCCGCCCGCACGGGGATCGAGGTGCGGCTGCGCACGGAGGGCGAGCCGAACGAGCTGCCCGAGGTGCTGCAGACAGCGATCTACCGCGTGGCCCAGGAGGCGCTCGCCAACGTGGCTCGCCACGCCGGAGCCACCGTGGTGGAGGTCGAGCTCGAGGCGGGCGAGGACTGCACCGAGCTGCGCCTGCGAGACGACGGCGCGGGCTTCGACCCGGGGGCCATCCCGCGCGCCGGCACCGAGGGCCCCGGTGCCGGGCTGGGCCTGAGCGGCATGGCCGAGCGAGCGCGGCTCGTGGGCGGCGAGCTCGACCTGCGCTCCGCCCCCGGCGGCGGCACGAGCGTGACGCTGAGGGTGCGCCCTTGATCCGGGTGCTGATCGCCGACGACCACGGGATCGTGCGGTCCGGCCTGCGCATGCTGATCGACCGCCAGGGCGACATGGAGGTCGTGGCCGAGGCCGACGACGGCGTGGCCGCGCTCGAGACCACCCAGGCCGAGCGCCCCGACGTGGCCGTGCTCGACGTGTCGATGCCCCGCATGACCGGCCTCCAGGCCGCGCGCGAGATCCGCGCGCACGTGCCGGACACGCGCGTGCTGCTGCTCTCGATGCACGAGGACGAGCGCTACTTCCTCGAGGGCCTCGAGGCGGGTGCCGCCGGCTACGTGCTCAAGCGCGCCGCCGACACCGACCTGATCGGCGCCGTGCGCACCGTGGCGGGCGGGCGCACCTTCCTGTCCGGCGACGCCCAGAAGGCGCTGATGGACGAGTGGCTCGAGGGCGGCGGCACGGAGCCCGACGATCCGCTCACCCCGCGCGAGCTCGAGGTGGTCAAGCTGATCGCCGAGGCGTTCACGAACCGCCAGATCGCGGAGACGTTGAAGCTGTCGGAGAAGACGGTGGAGTCGCACCGGGGCAACGTGCTCGCCAAGCTGGAGATGCGCGACCGCGTGGAGCTGGTGCGGTACGCGATCCGGCGGGGGTTGGTGGAGCCGTAGGCGCCGCTGAACGGCAGCACTGAAGGGGGGTCCGGCACGTTTGTTGACCTATGGTCGCCTAACGTGCCCGACCCCCTACGCTGAGCCCGGCATGAACGCCCGGGTGCTCATTGCCCTCTTCCTGGTCGCCGTCTTTTCGCTCGGCGCCGTGGTGCTGGCCGCGCCCCGCGACGACGGCGACGCCGGCGTAGCCAGCTCGGGCACCCGCTTCGAGGGCGCCGTCATGCCGAAGGACCTCCGCGCCCCCGACTTCACCCTCACCAACCAGGACGGCGAGCGCATCTCGATGCGTGACTTCCGCGGACAGCCGGTCATCGTCACGTTCCTGTACACCAGTTGCGAGGACAGCTGCCCCGTGCAGGCCCAGATCGTCAGGGGCGCGCTCGACCAGCTCGGCGAGGACGTGCCCGCGATCGCGATCGCCGTGGACCCGCCGCGCGACACCGCGGAGAGCGCCCGCGCCTTTCTCGCCGAGCAGCGCGCCACCGGCCGCATCGACTTCGTGCTCGGCACTCGCGCCGAGCTGCGTCCGCTGTGGGAGGGCTATTACATCCGCCCGCAGTCGGTGACCCAGGAGCACCAGGCCCGCTTCACGCTCGTCGACGAGCGCGGCTACCAGCGCGTCGGCTACCCCGGCTTCGAGGCGACGCCCGAGCGGCTCGCCCACGACGTGCGTCTGCTGCAGGCGGAGTAGCCAGGCGGCGCTTGCCCCCCGGTTTCTCCGACCGGCCCGGTAGGATTTAGCCGGTCCGATGATGTTCTCGACCAAAGCCGAGTACGGCGTGCGGGTGATGGCCCATCTCGCCAAGCAGGCGAGCGGTCGCGACGGCGAAGCCGTCGTGGGGCACAACCCGATCAGCCTGGGCTCGATCGCCGACGCCGAGGGGCTTCCCCTCGCGTACCTCGAGCACCTCGTGCGGCGCCTGCGCAAGGCCGAGCTGGTGGAGTCCCGGCGCGGCGCGCACGGCGGCTACACGCTCGCGCGCGCGGCGCAGGACATAACGATGGCCGAGGTGGTGGCCGCCCTGGAGGGCGACATCGCGCCGATCGAGTGCATCACCGCCGACGCGGACGGCGTGCTCACCTGCACCCGTGAGGGCAGCGAGCCCTGTCCCACCAAGCTGCTGTGGACCCGAGTCCAGGGGTCCATCGTCCGAACCCTGAACGACATGACGCTGGACGATCTCGTCCAGCCCTTGAGGAAGGCAACGCCTGTATGACGCTGGAGATCCAGAACCTGCACGTCCGCACCGAGGAGCGGGAGATCCTCCACGGCGTGGACCTGACCGTGAGGCGGGGCGAGACGCACGCCCTGATGGGACCGAACGGCTCCGGCAAGTCCACGCTCGCCAACACCCTGATGGGCAACCCGAGCTACGAGCTGACCGAGGGCCGCATCCTGCTGGACGGCGAGGACCTCACCGAGGCCGAGCCCGACGAGCGTGCCAAGGCCGGCCTGTTCATGGCCTTCCAGTACCCGGCCACGATTCCCGGCGTCTCGGTGGCGAACTTCCTGCGCATGGCCGTGAACGCCAAGCGCGAGGAGCCGATCAAGGTCAAGGAGTTCGGCGGGCTGCTCAGGGACAACATGGACCTGCTTCGGATCAGCCGCGACTTCACGAGCCGCTACCTGAACGAGGGCTTCTCGGGCGGCGAGAAGAAGCGCGCCGAGATCCTCCAGCTGGCCATGCTCCAGCCGGACTTCGCCGTGCTCGACGAGACCGACTCGGGGCTCGACATCGACGCCCTGCGGATCGTCGCCGACGGGGTGAACGCCATGCGCGGCGAGGAGCGCGGCTTCCTGATCATCACCCACTACACCCGCGTCCTCAACTACGTGAGCCCGGACTTCGTGCACATCATGCTCGACGGCCGGATCGTGCGCGAGGGCGGCTCCGAGCTGGCGAGCGAGCTCGAGGAGAAGGGCTACGAGTGGGTGCGCGAGGAGGTGGCGGCGGGTGCCTAGGACTCCGTCCCCTGCGCAGCCGGCCGAGCCGGCTGCTTCGGGCCTCTTCGTGGAGACCCGGCGCAAGGCGGCCCTCGAGGCCTTCGAGGCCGAGCCCGTGCCCACCTGGCGCCGCTCCGGCTTCTGGACCACCTCGCTGCGCGGGCTCGACCTCGAGGCGCTCGAGCCAAAGCGGTACACCTCCTTCGACTCCGCCCTGGTCCACGACCACCTGGGCGACGAGGAGCACGCCGGTCTGATCGTCCAGCGCGGCGCGAGCGTGGTGCACACGCACGTGGCCGACGAGCGAATCGTGGTCATGCCGCTCGAGCGGGCCGTCGAGGAGCATCCCGATCTGGTCGAGGCCTACTTCGCCAAGCGCCTTCCGCACGACGAGGGCAAGTTCCCCGCCGGGACGGCCGCGTTCTGGACCGGCGGTGTCTTCATCCACGTCCCGAAGGACCTTCAGATCGAGAAGCCGATCCAGGTCGTCTGGCTGATCGACGAGCCGGGCACGGCGCAGTGGGCCCACACGCTCGCCGTCGTCGGCGAGCACTCCGAGTGCAAGATCCGCGAGTACTTCCTCGCCCCCGGCATCGATGGTCAGGCTCTCCATTCGGGGGCATTCGAGCTCTACGCGCTTCCCGGTGCGCAGGTCGACCTCGCTCACTACCAGGACTGGGGTGCCGGCGAGGTGCACGATCTCTCGGTGAGGCGGGTGGAGGTACAGAGGGACGCCCGCGTCAAGTGGGTGCCCATCCATCTCGGCGGGCGCTTGACCAAGCAGACGCTCGACATCGTCACCGCCGAGGAGGGCTCGGACATGCGCCACACCGGGCTCTACTTCACCGAGCGCGACGAGCACCTCGACCTGTTCACCACCGACAAGCACGAGCAGGGCCACACGACGGGCGACACCGTCTGGAAGGGCGTGCTCACGGGCGACTCGCGCGCCTCCTACGAGGGGCTGATCCACATCGTGCCGGGCGCGTCCGACACCGACACCTACCTCCAGACCCACCAGATGCTGCTCTCGCCCAAGGCGAAGGGCGACGCGATCCCGTCCCTGATCGTCGAGGTCGACAACGTGAAGGCCTCGCACGGCGGCACCGTGGGCGAGCTCGACCAGGACCAGATCTTCTACATGATGACCCGCGGGGTGCCGCGCGCCGAGGCGGTTCGGGTGCTGGTCGAGGGCTACTTCGAGCAGGTCGTGCAGCGCCTCGAGGACCCGGGGCTGGAGGAGCTCGTGCGCCGGCGCGTGGCCGAGAAGCTCAAGGGCGCCGAGGACCAGGTGCGGGAGTTCATCGGGGAGCGCGCCGAGGCGGCCTGATGGGACCGGTCGCCGACAAGCCGCTGGTCGACGTCCGCGCCGACTTCCCGGTGTTGCGCCGGGAGATCAACGGGCACCCGCTCGTCTACCTCGACTCGGCCGCCACGGCGCAGAAGCCGCGCCAGGTGATCGAGGCGATGGAGGGCTTCTTCTCGCACTCGTACGGCACCGTGCACCGCGGCGTCTACGAGCTCGGCCGCGAGGCGACGGAGCTGTTCGAGGGCGCGCGCGAGCGGATCGCCGCCTTCCTGAACTGGCCGGCGGACTGCTCGATCTACACCCGCAACGCCACCGAGGCGATCAACCTGGTGGCCTACTCCTGGGGCCGCGAGAACGTCGGCGCGGGCGACGAGGTGCTCATCACCGAGATGGAGCACCACTCGAACATCGTGCCCTGGCAGCTGCTGTGCGACGAGACCGGCGCGCGGCTGCGGTACCTGCCGGTCACGGAGGAGGGCGAGCTGTCGCTCGACGACCTCGACCAGGCGCTGGCGGGCGGCCGGGTGAAGCTGGTGGCGGTCGCGCACGTGTCGAACGTTCTGGGCACCGTCAACCCGGTGGCCGAGATCGCGCGCCGCGCGCGGGCGGCGGGGGCGGTCACGGTGGTCGACGGCGCGCAGACCGTCCCCCAGCTGCCGGTCGACCTGGGCGTGATCGAAGCCGACTTCTACGCCTGGACCGGCCACAAGGCGCTCGGCCCGGCGGTGGGCATGCTGCACGGCCGGCGCGAGCTGCTCAAGGGCATGCGGCCGTTCCTCGCCGGCGGGCACATGATCTCGCGCGTCGACCGCGAGCGCTCCTCGTGGAACGAGCTGCCGTGGAAGTTCGAGGCGGGCACGTCGGACGTGGCCGGGGCGATAGGGCTCGGCGCGGCGATCGACTACCTGGCCGCAATCGGGATGGAGAACGTGCGCCGGCACGAGCGCGAGCTGACCGCCTACGCGCTCGAGCGGCTGCCCGAGGTCGAGGGGCTGACCGTGTACGGGCCGCCGAGCGCCGACCGGCGCGGCGGCGTGGTGTCGTTCGCGATCGAGGGGCTCCACCCGCACGACATCGCCGAGCTGTGCGACCGCGAGGCGGTCTGCGTGCGCGCCGGCCACCACTGTGCGCAGCCGCTGATGCGCCGCCTCGGCGTGGGCGCCACGGCGCGCGCATCGTTCCACGTGTACAACGCGCGCGAGGAGGTAGACCGGCTGGTCGAGGCGCTCGGCCGGGCGCGCGAGGTGTTCGGGCTCTGATGGACGCCCTCTACCGGGACTACATCCTCGAGCACTACAAGAAGCCGCGGAACTTCGGCACGCTCGAGCCGCACGATCTCGAGTTCCACGACCACAACCCGCTCTGCGGCGACGAGCTCGGCGTGCACGTCGTGGTGGAGGACGGGAAGGTGAAGGAGCTTCGCTTCCACGGCCAGGGCTGCGCCATCTCGCAGGCGGCGGCGTCCATCACGTCGGAGGAGCTGATCGGGCTGCCGATCTCCGACCTGGAGGGGCTCGACGCGGACTGGGTGATCGACCAGCTCGGCATCGAGATCTCTCCCACGCGCCGGAAGTGCGCCCTGCTGAGCCTCAAGGTGATGCGCGGCGCCGCCACCGGCGACGCCTCCTGGCCCGAGTGAACGTCCCATCCCGCGCCCGCCTCGTACGGGTCCCCCTCGAAGGCGGGCCGGAGGCGGCCGGGGCGGCGCTGCTCGTTCGAGACGACTCGCGGCCGTTCGCCCTCGTGGGCGCTTGGGCGGGGGCCCGCGCTCTGGTCGGCTCGGAGCCGCTCGTGGTCGCCGCGGCCGAGGTCGATCCCTTCTCGCTGCTGGACGTTCAGCCGTCCCTGGAAGGCGGCGACCAGGGTGAGGGGGCGGTCGGCGGCGGCTGGTTCGGGTTTCTCGGCTATGGCCTCGGCGCCCGGGTCGAGACGGTGCCGCCCGGCCCGCCGCGTCAGGTGCCGCTTCCCCCCTTCGCCCTGTCGTTCTACGACCACCTGCTGCGCCTCGACGCCTCGGGGCGATGGTGGTTCGAGGCGCTCTGGAGCGACGAGCGCGACGCCGCCCTGCGGCAGCGGCTCGAGCTCCTCCGCCGCCGGCTGGCGGCGGGCGTGGGCGAGCGGCCGGTTCGGGTGGGGCCCCTTGCGCTCGCCCCGCCGGGCGCCGCCGGCCACATCGCGGCGGTGGCGGCCTGCCGCGAGCGGATCGCCGCGGGCGAGATCTTCCAGGCCAACCTGTGCCTGCGTCTCGAGGGCCGCTGGTCGGGCGACCCGGCCGACCTCTTCGCGCGTACGGCCGGCCCGCTCGAGCCGCGCTACGCCGCTCACGTGGGCGGGCCCTGGGGAGCGCTCTGCAGCATGTCCCCGGAGCTGTTCCTGCGCCGCCGCGGCCGCCATGTCCTGACCGAGCCGATCAAGGGGACCGCGCCGCGCGAGGGGGTTGGCGCGGAGGAGACCCGGCGGGCGCTCGCCGCCTCGGCCAAGGACCGGGCCGAGAACGTGATGATCGTCGACCTGAAGCGCAACGACCTGGGTCGCGTGTGCGAGTACGGCTCGGTCGCCGTGGCCGAGCTGGCCGAGCCGCGCCCGGCCCCCGGCGTCTGGCACCTGGTGTCGACGGTCTCGGGAACGCTGCGGCCCGGGGTGGGCGACGGGGACCTGCTGCGCGCCTGCTTCCCGCCCGGCTCCGTGACCGGCGCGCCGAAGATCCGCACGATGCGGGTGATCGCCGAGCTGGAGGCGACCGGCCGCGAGGCCTACACGGGGGCGATCGGGTACGCCAGCCCGCTCGCTGGCCTCGAGCTGAACGTGGCGATCCGGACCCTCGAGCTGAGCGGCGACCGGATCTGGCTGGGAGCCGGCGGCGGGATCGTGGCCGACTCCGATCCCGAGGCGGAGCTGGAGGAGTGCCTCGTGAAGGCGCGCCCGGTGGTCGAGGCGG
>JBOGXS010000362.1:0-3949 GCA_050693815.1 Thermoleophilaceae bacterium
ATGAACGTCTCCGTGCGGGCCAACGCCCGCGTGGCCGAGCGCGCCCGCGGAGGAATCTCCGGTGCGCTCGACGTGGCCTTCAAGGGCGGCGCGGTCACCGGCCTGCTCGTGGCCGGCCTGGCCCTGCTCGGCGTGGCCGGCTACTACGGCATCCTCATCCTGGCCGGCACCGACGAGCGCGACGCGATCGACGCGCTCGTCGGCCTCGGCTTCGGCGGCTCGCTGATCTCGGTGTTCGCCCGCCTCGGCGGCGGCATCTTCACCAAGGCCGCCGACGTGGGCGCCGACCTCGTGGGCAAGATCGAGGCCGGCATCCCCGAGGACGACCCGCGCAACCCGGCGGTGATCGCAGACAACGTCGGCGACAACGTGGGCGACTGCGCCGGCATGGCCGCCGACCTGTTCGAGACCTACGCGGTCACGGCCGTGGCGGTGATGCTGCTCGGCGTCCTGACCTTCTCCGAGATCGGGACGGTGGCCACATTCCCGCTGGTGATCGGCGGCGTGTCGCTGATCGCGTCGATCATCGGCACATACGCCGTGCGCAGCCGGGCCGGCAACGTCGAGCGGGCCCTCTACCAGGGCCTGGTCGTGTCGGGCGGGCTGGCCGCGCTGGCCTTCATCCCGATCACGCTGGGCATGATGGACGACCTCACCTTCAAGGGCGAGGTGTCGTCGCTGCTGCGCGGGGGCTCGGGCGAGGCGCCGTCGGGCATCGAGCTGTACCTCTGCACGCTGGTGGGCATCGGGGTGACCGCGGGCCTGTTCGTGATCACCGACTACTACACGTCGACCCGCTTTCGGCCCGTGCGCACGACGGCGCGCGCGTCGCAGACGGGCCACGCCACGAACATCATCCAGGGGCTCGCCCAGGGCTTCCAGTCCACGGCCGCGCCGGCCATCCTGCTGGCGCTGGGCATCCTGCTGGCCAACGAGCTCGGCGGGATCTACGGCATCGGCGTGGCGGTGATGGCCCAGCTCTCGCTGACCGGGCTGATCGTGGCGCTCGACGCCTTCGGCCCGATCACCGACAACGCCGGCGGCATCGCCGAGATGGCCGACCTGCCGGAGGACGTGCGCAACGTGACCGACCCGCTCGACGCCGTGGGCAACACCACCAAGGCGGTGACCAAGGGGTACGCGATCGGCTCGGCCGTGCTCGCCGCGCTCGTGCTGTTCGCGGCCTTCGTGGAAGAGCTGCGCGAGGAGGCCGCCGCGGAGGGCGCGACCGTCAGCACGTTCAACATCTCGCAGCCCGAGGTCCTGATCGGACTGCTGATCGGCGGCATGATGGTCTATCTCTTCGCCGCGCTGGCGATCGAGTCCGTGGGGCGCGCCGGCGGCGGGGTGGTCGAGGAGGTCCGGCGCCAGTTCAGGGAGAAACCCGGGATCATGGACCGCACCGAGAAGCCGGACTACGCCCGTGCGGTGGACATCGTGACCGCCTCGGCGCAGCGCGAGATGGTCCTGCCGGCGCTGATCCCGATCGTGGTCCCGGTGGTCGTGGGCCTGCTGTCCACCGAGGCGCTCGGCGGCCTGCTGATCGGCGTGATCGTGGTGGGCTTCTTCGCGGCGATCTCGATGACCGCCGGCGGCGGCGCCTGGGACAACGCCAAGAAGCTGATCGAGGACGGCGAGTACGGCGGCAAGGGCTCGGAGGCCCACGCCGCCTCGGTGACCGGCGACACGGTTGGCGACCCCTACAAGGACACGGCCGGCCCGGCGATCAACCCAATGATCAAGGTGGCCAACATCGTGGCGCTGCTGATCGTCCCGCTGCTGGTGTGATCGCCAGCCGCCGGTAGCTTTCGCAGCACCGGTGGCCGAGTACCGACCCAAGCACCGCGGCCTCGAGCGGGTCCTCGGCACGGGGGCCCTCTTCAGCACGGCATACGGGAACGTCGGCAGCTCGATCTACTACGCGCTCGGCCTGGTGGCCGTGTTCGCGCTCGGCATGACGCCGGTGGTGTTCCTGATCGCGGGCCTGATCTTCGTCTGCACCGCGGCGACCTACACGGAGGCCACCACGATGTTCCCGGAGGCGGGCGGCTCGTCGTCGTTCGCCCGCCAGGCCTTCAACGAGTTCTGGTCCGCCCTGACGGCCTGGGGCCAGATGCTCAACTACATCATCACGGTCGCGATCTCGGCCTTCTTCCTGCCCCACTACCTGGGCATCCTGTGGGAGCCGCTGCTCACGTCGCCGGCCGACGTCCTCGTGGGGATCGGCGTGGTGGCCTTCCTCGCCGCGGTCAACGTCTTCGGCGCCCGCGAGGCGGCCGGCCTGAACGTGGTCCTGGCCGTGGCCGACTTCCTCACCCAGGTGGCGCTCGTGATCCTCGGCTTCGTCCTCGTGCTCTCGCCCGAGACCCTGGTCGAGAACATCGACTTCGGCACCTCGCCCACCGTCAGCGACTTCCTGATCGCCATCCCGGTGGGGATGGTCGCCTTCACCGGCATCGACACGATCTCGAACATGGCCGAGGAGGCGCGCGACTACGGGCGCACCGTCCCGCAGGCCATGCGCGGCGTGGTGGTCGCGGTGATGACCATCTCGCTAACGCTCCCCGCGGTGGCGCTGTCCGCGATGCCGGTGGAGGACGGGCGCACGACGCTCGCGCTCGGCCCCGAGGAGGGCGGCTACGCCGACAACCCGGTGCTCGGCGTGGTGGTGAACCTCGGCCTCGGCGACCTCCAGGGCGTGGGGGAGGTCTACGTGGGCCTGCTCGCGGCCACCATCCTGCTCGTGGCCACGAACGCCGGGCTGATCGGGCTGTCGCGGTTGAGCTACTCGATGGGGCAGTACCGCCAGCTGCCCCAGCTGCTTCGCCAGCTGCACCCCCGCTTCCGCACCCCGTACGTGGCCATCCTCGTGTTCGGCGGCGTCGCCTGCCTGACGATGCTGCCCGGCGAGGCGGAGTTCCTCGGCACGGTCTACGCCTTCGGGGCGATGCTCGGGTTCACCGTCGCCCACGCCTCGGTGATCGCGCTGCGCGTTACGCGGCCGGACCTCGAGCGCCCCTACAGCGCGCCGCTGAACGTGACGGTGCGCGGCCGGCGGATCCCGCTCTCCTCGCTGCTGGGCGGGCTCGGCACCGGCGTCGCCTTCCTGGTGGTGACCGTGCTCAACTTCGAGACGCTGATCACGGGCGCGCTCTGGCTCGGCGTCGGCATGACGATCTACGTCCTCTACCGCCGCCGCCTCGGCCTGACCCTCGCCGAGACGCGCAAGATCGTGCTGCCGGAGCCGATCGTGGAGCACGAGGTCGAGTACGAGTCGGTGCTGGTGGTCTTCGAGAACGGCCGCTACGCGCCGGAGGCGATGGCGACCGCGGTGCAGCTGGCGGCCCGCCGGCGGCGCGGGATCCACGTGCTGGTCCCCGTGACCGTGCCGCCGAACCTCCCCCTCGACGCCGAGATGCCGGACGAGGAGGAGCGCGCCCAGGCGCTGATCGACCGGGCGCGCGTGCGCGGCGGCAGGCGCGTGACGGGCCACTGGGAGAAGGTCAGGCCCGGCGGCACCGGGCGGCGCGTGGTCGACGAGGCCAAGGACATCAAGGCCCGCGCCGTGGTGATGACGCTGCCACCGCGGCGGGCCGGCACCACGCTGTTCGGCAAGAGCCTCGAGACGGTGCTGGCCGAGCGTCCCTGCCGGGTGATCATCACCTCCTCGCCGCCGGTCGCAGCTTGAGCTCTCGCCCCGGCTCGCCGCCCCGGCGCGGGACTACGATGGGAGACGTGCAGCGCGCGTACATCGGCTCGAGCCGGGTGCTCAGCCTCCTGCTGGTCCTGCTGGGCCTCGCCCTGATCGTCTCGGCGCTCGCCCGTGGCGGGGGCGCGCTCGCGCTCGGCGTGGTCGTCGGCGCCGGCTTCGTGATCGCCGGCGCGGGCCGCCTGTGGCTGCTGCGGGGAGTCCGCGGCGAGCCGCGGTGAGCGTCGGCCGCCGCAGGAA
>JBOGXS010000363.1:0-2751 GCA_050693815.1 Thermoleophilaceae bacterium
GGGCGGAGTGCGAGCGCACGAACGCCGGGCTGTTGGACGAGTAGTAGAGCCGGTGGTCGGCCAGCTTGGCCACCTCGGAGAGCGTGGCGTCGGCGATCGCGATCGTCGCGGCGTGGCGGTTGCGGGCCAGCTTCATCGCGCGCACCACGAGCGGGTGCGGGCGGCCGGCCGAGAAGCCGATCATCACGGTCTTGTCGTTCACCCGCCCGAGCTTGGCCAGGTTCTCCTGGCTGGGCGACGCGACCACCTCGGCGCGCAGGTCCAGCAGCATCAGCAGGTGGCGCTGGTAGCTGGCGAAGAAGGCCATCTGGTCGGTCCCGCAGAGCACGATGCGCTCCGCGTGCGAGACCAGGTCGACCGCGGCCGCCACCTCGTCGCGGTCCACCTTGCGGGCGGTCTCCACGAGGTTGGCGTGGTCGGCGGCGAGCGTGGCCTCGAACTCGGTCTGGTCGATTGGGAAGAGGGGCGGGCCGACCAGCTCGGTGCCGGAGACGCCGCTCTCCCGCGCGCGCCGGTACTCGTCGCGGGCGGCCGCCTGGAGCTCCGGGAACCCCTCGAAGCCGAGCGCCTGGGCGAAGCGCACCACGGTCGAGCTGGACGTGTTCGCGCGCCGGGCCAGCTCCTCCGCCGTGTGGAAGGCGGCCTCCTCGAGGTGGTCGACGATGTACTGGCCGACGTCCTTCTGGGAGCGCGAGAACTCGTCGAAGCGCTGGCGGATCTCCTCGGAGAGCGTGAGTGCGGTCGTGCCCGTTCGAGTCACGGCCCGGTTTTCGCCAGGGGCCGTGAAGTTCCTTCAGCGGGGGGTCAGGCCCAAAGCTTCCAGGGCGCCCGGCCCGCGGCCCAGAGGTCGTCGAGCAGGACCGCGTCCTTGTAGGTGTCCATGCAGTCCCAGAAGCCGGGATGGCGGAAGGCCCGCAGCTGGTCGTCGCGAGCGAGGCGCTCGAGCGGCTCGCGCTCGAGCACCGAGTCCGGGCCGATGTAGTCGAGCGCGCGGGGCTCGAGGCAGAAGAAGCCGCCGTTGATCCAGCCGTCGAAGCGGGGCTTCTCGGCGAACCCGAGCACGCGGCCGTCGCCGTTCAACTCGGCCACGCCGAACTGCAGCTCGGGCTGGACGACCGTCATCGTGGCCAGTGCGCCGTGCTCGTCGTGGAATGCGAGCAGCGCGGCCAGGTCGATGTCGGCGACGCCGTCGGCGTAGGTCACGCAGAAGCGCTCGTCCCCGAGGCGGTCGGCGACGCGGGCGACGCGCCCGCCGGTGGGGGTGTCCTCCCCGGTGTCGACGCACTCGATCTCGAGTCCTCCGGGCAGTCCGTCCTCCTCGACGAACCGTTCGATCAGCTCGCCCTTGTGGCCGGTGCAGAGCACGAACCGCTCGAAGCCCTGGGCGGCGTAGATGCGGATCACGTGCCAGAGGATGGGCCGCCCGCCGATCTCGACGAGCGGCTTGGGGATCGTCTGGGTCTCCTCACGAAGCCGCGTGCCGCGGCCGCCGCACAGGATCGCCACCGTGGGAGCTCTCACAGCCGCGGATTATCGCGGGAGGGGGATCCGTCAGTCGCGCGAGAAGCGCGCCCTCACCCTCCTGACCGGCTCCTGCGCCCTGTCGAGCACGGCGCTGGCGCCGCGCTGGAAGCGGTTGCGCCTGCCGACCGGCACTCCGAGGACGCGCCGTCGCGTGTCGCGCGCGGCGACCGCGATCCCGCCGGTCAGGCCCGCCACCGCGGCGCCCGTCCCGGCCGCGAGGGCCGCCACCTTGGACTTGCCGCCCTCGCTCGGATCACTGGCCCCGGCGCTCACGTCGGCCGGCTCGCCTGTTCCGCCGGCCGCCGGCCCGCTCGTGCGCTCCCCGGCGCCCGGCGCCTGGCCCTCGCCACTCGTGTCAGCTTCGCTCTGGCTCATCCCGGAGCCTCCTGAGTCGATCGAATTCGCGTCCCTGACGCCTGTACCCCGGCGCGCCGATCCAAACCAGCCGGACGGCAGGCGCGCAGGCCCGATCGCGCTGACCGGCTCAGCCCCCCAGGAACACGCTCAGGCAGAAGGCGAAATCGCCGTGCTCCTTGGCGATCCTCGCGACCGCCGCGCCGGACTGCGGCGGTGTGGAGTCGTCGCGAATGCCGGCCTGACCCGCGCAGATGGTTCGCCAGTACCGCACCACGTCGTTCAGCAAGAACCGAGGCACCCGGAAGTCCTTGACCGATTCGTCGAGATAGCGATCGACAAGGTCGCCGGTCACGACCTCATGAACGTGCTCGTGGGTCGCGGCGACCGACTCGAGCAGGAGCAGCATCCGCCTACTGAGGTTGCTGTTCGTGTCCTCCTCAAGGCCGATCTCCCCGATGAGTCGGTCGCTTCCGACTGGATTCCCGAAGATCCCTTGATCGCCCGGCGCCCGATCAAGGACGGTCTTCACATCATCGATTGAGGGGTGGACATCCTCGCGATCTGTCCCGCGCACGAGCACCATGAAATCGTCGTCGCTCTCGGCCGTCACCTCCGCCCGGCCCCACGAGCCCATCAGAACAACCGCTGCGTCGTCGTCGTGAGGTAGCCGCGCAAGAGCTGCCCGCCGCTTCTCGAGCCCGATGCGGGTTACGTTGCGGGCTTGGACCAGGTTCGGGAAGTCGCGACCGCTCGCGCCCGCGAGTTGCTCTAGCGGACTTGCCTCAACCTCATCCGTGGCGCTCAAGACTCAGGCGGGGGAGCCTCAAGGATCCACGGCACATCGAGGCAGCGCTGAAGCAGTGGCATGAA
>JBOGXS010000364.1:0-4785 GCA_050693815.1 Thermoleophilaceae bacterium
CTCGTGGCCCTCGCCGGGCTCGCCCTGGTGGCGGGCGGCGCGGCGCTGCGCCGCCGCGGCGGCTAGCGAACCGGGGGGGTCGGGGGGCGTGAGCCCCCGGTCATGGTCACCAGTAAACGTCGTGCCACTCCATCACCCCGTACCCGGAGTCGAGCTCGAGGCCTCCCGGAAGCATGCCGGAGAACGTCCCGAAGGGCTGGCGATAGTCGCTTCGCAGAAGCAGGCGCGAGGTGTGGTCCTCGCGCGCGACCCATTCGCGGAAGCGCAGCCCGCCCACGGCCGACAGGTCGGCTGCGAAGCGCTGCGGCTCCACCTCGTGCGGCACGCCGTCCACCCAGAGCGCACGCTCGCTCCCCGTGGTGGAGTCGTGCACGCCCTCGACCAGGTTCCAGGCCACCACCTCGCCGCTCGCGGCGCGGCCGATGCCGGCCGACCAGCGCCAGGTGGTGTGGCGGGCGTGGTAGCCGGCGGAGTCGTCCACGAATCCGAGCGGCCCGTCCACCGTCCACTCGCGCCCGCCCGCCCGTACGTGCCCGCGGACCGGCACGCCGGCCTGCTTGCGCGTCCAGATCTGCGAGCGGCCGTGGGGCGACACCACCTCCACCGCCTCGCCCTCGCCGAGCTCGAGCTGGATCGAGACCGGCCCGCCACGCACGGCGATCCGGCCGGGCTCCATGTCGATGCCTTTCCGCCGCGTGCTGGTGCGCTCCCACAGCGTCCCGTCCGGAAGCGCCACCGCCCACCAGCGCTGCGGCAGGCCGGCGATGCGGGCGTCGCCGACGCACAGCATCAGCTCCGGCCCGTACACCCCGACGTAGCGCCAGCGCTTGAACGGCCGGCCGGCTCGCATCAGCGACATCGGCTCGCAGTACACTCCAGATTGACTGGTCAGTCAATGAGAGGGAGGAGCGCGAGTTGCGCGCCGCGGCCGTCCAGCTGGAATCGACCGTCGACAAGGACCGCAACCTCGAGGTCGCGGACCGGCTCACGCGCGCCGCCGCAGCCGACGGAGCGGAGCTCGTGGTGCTGCCGGAGCGCATGGACGTCCGCGGCGAGGCGCGGGACTACGCGGCCGGCGCCGAGTCCCTCGGCGGGCGGGCGGTCGGCTGGGCGCGCGAGACCGCCCGCGAGCTCGGCATCGACCTCGTGGCCGGCTCGATCTCCGAGCGCCGCGAGGGGCGCGAGCGCGTCTCCAACACCTCGGTGCACGTCCGTCCCGACGGCGAGATCGGAGCGGTCTACCGCAAGATCCACATGTTCGACGTCGAGGTGGGGGGCGTCGTGCACCGCGAGTCCGAGCACTCCGAGCCGGCCGACGAGATCGTGGTCTCGGAGACGGCGCGGGGCCTCGGGCTGGGCCTGACCATCTGCTACGACCTGCGCTTCCCCGAGCTGTACCGGATCCTCGCGCTGCGCGGCGCCCGCATCGTCGCGATCCCCGCGGCGTTCACCCGCGTCACCGGCGAGGCGCACTGGGAGATCCTGCTGCGCGCCCGGGCGATCGAGAACCAGGTCTTCGTGATCGCACCGGGCCAGGGCCGCCGGCCGGGTCCCTCCCACGACAGCTACGGCAACTCCATGATCGTCGACCCCTGGGGCGAGGTGCTGGCCCGGGCCGGCGGCGAGGGGGCGTGCTTCGTGGCCGCCGACCTCGACCTGGCCCGCCAGGACGAGGTGCGCGAGAAGCTCCCCAGCCTGGCCAACCGGATGGCGGGCGCCTACCGCTGGCCCGAGCGGGTGCAGGCCTGATGGCGGCCACGGCCCGCACCGGCACGGTCGACAAGCGGCGCCTGATCCTGGACGCCGGCGTGCGGGTGTTCGCCCGGCGCGGCTTTCACCACTGCCGCGTCTCCGACGTGGCCGACGAGGCGGGCGTGGCCTACGGGCTCGTCTACCACTACTTCCGCTCCAAGGAGGAGATCCTCAACACGCTCTTCCTGGAGCGCTGGCAGGTGATGCTCGACGCGATCGCCGAGATCGACACGCGCGACGTGACCGCGCGCGACAAGCTGTACGCGGTCGCCGGCTTCATCATCGACTCGTACCGCCACGACCCCGACCTGATGAAGGTGATCATCGTCGAGGTCACGCGCGCGGCCAACTCGTTCGGCGCGCTCCACCTGGAGCGGATCCGGGAGGCCTACGCGGGCATCGCGGGGATCGTGGAGTCCGCGCGCGAGGAGGGCTCGTTCAAGTCGGGGATTCCGTCCGAGTTCGCGGCGATGTGCTTCTACGGGGCGATCGAGCAGCTCCTGACGGGCTGGATCTTCGAGGTGCTGCCGCGCACCGAGGAGGAGTACGAGCGGGCCAAGGGGCTCGTGGTCGAGGCGATCTGCGGTGGCCTCGAGTCCGGGACCAACGGTGCGATGTGAGCGATCCGCGCGCACTCGGCCGAGCCGAGTGCTTGCGGCAAGGCGCCGTCTGGTTGAATCCGCCCGCGATGCAGAACGACCTCACCAAGCGCCTGATGTGGAGCGGCCTGCTGGCCGGCGTCGGGGCGCTGACCTCGATCGTGGCCAACCGGATCGCCACCGAGATCTGGCAGCGGGTCTTCAAGGAGGACCCGCCGGTCGACTGATGGCGGACGCGCCGAACCAGGGAGCCACCGGCGGCCGGCCCAGCCGCGAACGCTCGGCTCGGCCGAGTGTGAGCGGATCCGATTTCGGCGAGTCGCCGCTTGCGGCCCAGCCGGAGAGCGATCCATTCGCCGAGCGCCCCGAGGCCTTCGTGGGCGCCGCGTTCGCCGGCGGGTTTGCACTGGCGCTGATCCTGAAAAGACTGGCCCGATGAGCGGCAACGGAACGCCCCCGCCGCAGGACGCGGATAAGGGCCTCGGCGAGATCGTCTCCGACGTCTCCGAGAAGGCCTCGCTGCTCGTCCGCCAGGAGATCGAGCTGGCCAAGGCCGAGGTCACCGACAAGGTCTCGAAGCTCGCCAGGGGAGCGGCGGTCGGCGCCGCGGCCGGGGTGTTCGCGATCTTCGGCGTCACGATGCTGTTCCACACGCTGGCCTGGTTCTTCGTGGACCTGTTCGACTGGAACAGCATCTGGCTCGGCTTCCTCGTCGTGACGGGGCTCCTGTTCGTGCTGGCCGGCCTGGCCGCCCTCCTGGCACTGCGCTTCTTCAAGCGCGGCGCGCCGCCCACGCCCGACCTCGCCATCGAGGAGGCCAGGAAGACGCGCGCGGAGCTGGAGGCCCAGAAGATCGAGCGCGACCAGGTGGGACGCTCGCTCGAGCGCGGGGAGCAGCTGAGGTCATGACTCCCTCCCAGAGCCCGGAGATGATCCGCGCCTCCATCGAGGAGACGCGGCGCGAGCTGGCCTTCTCGGTCAACGACCTGCGCTCGAAGGTGGCAGAGCTCACGGACTGGCGCCGCCAGCTGGCCGAGAACCGCAAGGCCGCCCTGATCGGCGCGGCCGTGGCCGGCTTCGTCATCGGAGGCGGAGTGGCGGCAACGGTCTCGCTCCTGACCCGCCGCCGGCGCGACCGCTGAGCGCGCGCGTCCTCCTTCGCGCCGCGGTGCCGGAGGACGCCGAGGAGTTCGTCGCGCTCATGCGCGCGAGCCGCAACCTGCACCATCCCTGGTCGCACCCGCCCACCGACCCGGCCGCCCTTCGTCCAGCTGGTCGAGCGCTGCGGCTTCCGGCTGGAGCGCTACTCGCCGCGCTACCTCAAGATCGGCGGCCGCTGGCGCGACCACGAGCGCTGGGCGATGACAGTGGAGGACTGGCGCCTGCGCCCTCGCCATGCCCGGCGCTGACCGGCGCCTGCTCCTCGTAGCTGCCGTAGTTGCGGCGGTGGAGGATCGCCGCGACGCCGCCGGCCGGGATGGGCAGCCAGAACGACACCAGCCTGTAGGCGAGCGTGGCCACCACGGCCGCCCCGGCGGGCACGCCGGCCAGCGCGAGCGTTCCGGTCAGTCCCGCCTCCACGAAGCCGAGGCCGCCCGGGGTGAGCGGCAGGGTGCCGAGGAACTGCGCCGCGCAGAAGGCGAGCAGCACGGCGGGAGCGCTCGGGTCGGCGTGGATCGCGGTCAGGGCCGCGATCAGGGTCAGGTAGTCGAGCACCCAGCGCCCGACGGCCAGCAGCAGCGCCTGCCACCAGCTCTGGCCCAGCACCATCGTCACGCTGTTGCGCTCGCGCAGCAGCCGCTGAGGCAATCCGGTCAGCGGCGTGTGGCGCCGCCGGACGCGGTTGCGTATCGACTGCGCGGCGCGGCCCACGAGGATCAGTGGGCGGTCCCAGGCGATCGCAGCGGCCCCGGCACAGAACAGCGCCAGGAAGAAGACCCCGCCGATCACGGCCGCGCGGCCCAGCCCGGGGTCCACGGGCGCGCCGAGCAGGATGGCGGGCAGGCTGAGCAGCGGCAGCGCGAGCAGGATGCCGAACACCAGCACCGAGGAGGCGGTCATGCCGGAGGCGGCTTGCGCGGCCGGCACGCCCGCGCGGACCAGCATCGCGTACTGCATCGCGCCCGCCGCCGCGACGCCGCCGGGCACCACCCGACCGAAGGCGTTCGACGCCAGCTGCGAAGTGGCCACCGGGCCCACCCGCCGCGCGCGCACCGAGATCGCCTGCACGCCCCACATGCAGGCGTAGCTGCCCACCTGCAGCCCGACCATCGCCAGGTACCAGAGCGGGTTGAAGTCGTCGAGCCGGTCGAAGGCGCCGAAGACCTCGAGCAGGGCGGGCGCGAGCAGGTACAGCGACACGCCGGTGACGGCGAGCAGCACCCCGCGCTTGGCAAGCACCCCGGCGCTCATGGCCGATTCGACACTAGTGCTA
>JBOGXS010000365.1:0-3196 GCA_050693815.1 Thermoleophilaceae bacterium
GGCGCACGATGCGCTGCGCCAGCACGGTTGCGGTGGTGGTGCCGTCGCCCGCCACGTCGTTGGTGGCGGTGGCCACCTCGCGCACGAGCTGGGCGCCCTGGTTCGAGAACGGATCCTCGATCTCGATCTCACGAGCGATCGAGACGCCGTCGTTGGTGATCGTGGGAGCGCCGAACTTCTTGTCGATCACGACGTAGCGGCCCTTCGGGCCGAGCGTTACCTTGACCGCGTCGGCGACGGCGTCGACGCCGTCCTCGAGCGCGCGGCGCGCCTCCGCGTCGTACTTCAGTTCCTTGTGAGCCATTCGGGTGGTTCCTCCTAGCCTGCGACCTTGGCGAGCACGTCCGACTCACGCAGGACCAGGAGATCGTCTCCCTCGACCTGCACCTCGGTGCCGCCGTACTTCGAGTACAGGACCTCGTCGCCCTCGGCGACGTCGAGCGGGATGCGCTTCTCGCCATCCTCGTCCCACTTCCCCTCTCCCACGGCGAGGACCTTGCCGCGCTGCGGCTTCTCCTTGGCCGTGTCGGGGAGGACGATGCCACTCGCGGTGGTCTCCTCTTCCTCGATCGCCTGCACGATCAGGCGATCTCCCAGAGGCTTGAGATTCATGGGCATACCTCCGTCTGGAGTGCTGTGCTTGGCACTCACGGGTGCCGAGTGCCAAGGTGGCACTCTAGCACGCAGAGTGCCAGAACGCGGCCAGGGGTCCGGGGGCGCAACCCCCGGGGCATCAGTTCTGATGCGGGCCGGCGGGGCGCATCCGGTCCCGGATCTCCGACGGGCGGTCCGAGACCTGCGAGAAGCGCACCACCGTGACCGTGTCCTCCATCGCGACCTTGCGGCCGTAGATCTGCTCGAGGAAGTGCACCATCTCGTCGAGGCGGCGAAACTCGGGGTTGTCGTGCTCGATGTCGCGCGGGGAGAGGTCGCGCGCCTGCTTGACCTCGACCGAGTCGATCACCGCCTCGAAGATCCGCTCCCGCGGCGAGTGCTGGAAGCCGACCGTGATCAGCACCAGCTCGCCCTTGCGGTACTTCTTGCTCTTGTCGCCCAGGCGGATCGTCGCCGTCTTGCGACCGCGCTTGAGCTGGTCGACGAAGATCGGCGAGTAGAAGTTGAGGACGAACATAAGAGCGATCCGCGCGCACTCGGCCGAGCCGAGTGCCTGCGGCCAAGCGCGCAGACTAACGCCCGCGCGCCAGCCGCGAAAGCGCCGCCGCGGCCATCTCGCGCTCCCCCTCGTAGGCCAGCCGATCGGGCGCCTCCTCGAGCGGGATCCAGAGCGCCTCCTCGACCTCGTGGTCGTGATCGGCCACGCTGCCGGAGCGGTAGCGGAGCAAAAAGAACGAGACGATCTTCATGACCCGCTCTCCGTCGCGGGCGTACCAGTAGCGGATGTCGCCGAGCTTCTCGACCAGCTCGGTCTCGAGGCCGGCCTCCTCGCGCACCTCCCGCCGGGCGGCCACGTCGGAGGGCTCGCCCGGGTCGGGGTGGCCCTTGGGCAGCGCGAGGATCTCGTCGCGCACGCGCACCACGGCCACGTAGGGCCGGCCGCGCATCCGGCGCACCGCCACGCCGCCGGCCGAGAACTCGCGGATCAAGCGTCGCTCACCAGGGGGACGAAGCGGACCGAGGCCACCGCCTCCTCCTCCCCGTCGCGGAAGCGGACCAGGTGCTCGCGCCGGCCGCGGGCGACCGGGCAGACGAGCGCGGCGCCGGGCTCGAGCTGCTCGAGCAGGGCCGGCGGCGGCTCCCCCTCGGCGGTGGCCGTGACCGAGATGCCGCCGAACGGGGCGCGGTCGGGCGCACCGCGCGAGCCGTCGCCGACCCTCACCTCGACGTTGTCGTAGCCGAGCTCCCCGAGGACTCGGCGCGCTGTCGCGGCGAGGCTCTCGAAGCGCTCGATCGTGACGACCTCGGCACAGAGGCGCGACAGCACCGCCGCGGCGTAGCCCGAGCCCGTGCCCACCTCGAGCACCCGCTCGTCGCCGCTCAGCTCCAGCAGCTGCGCCATGCAGGCGACGATCCAGGGTTGGGAGATCGTCTGCCCCTCGCCGATGCGCAGGGCGCCGTCCCGGTAGGCGCGGCGGCGCTGGTCCTCGGGGACGAACCGCTCGCGCGGGACCTCGCCCATCGCCTCGAGCACGCGCTCGTCGCCGATGCCGCGGCGCCGGAGCTGGCGCTCGACCATGCGGGCGCGCCTCTCAGTGGATGTAGTTGCGGAGTCTTCCCGGGTCATGCACGGTCACCTTGCCGCGGCCGAGGGTTACCACCCCGGCCCGCTCCAGCGTGGCCAGGAAGCGGCTCGCGCTCTCGCGCGACGTGCCGGCAAGGTGGGCGATCTCGGCCTGGGTGGCGCGGATCAGGACGTCCGAGTCGGGCGCCCCCTCGGCCTGGCGGGCCACGGTCTGGGCCAGCAGCGCGCTGG
This sequence comes from Thermoleophilaceae bacterium, assembly GCA_050693815.1. Taxonomy (GTDB): domain Bacteria; phylum Actinomycetota; class Thermoleophilia; order Solirubrobacterales; family Thermoleophilaceae; genus JACVRW01. Next base: position 2,432 of record JBOGXS010000365.1, read on the forward strand.
CCACGCGGCCCGCGACCGTCTGGAAGGACTGCTGAAGCAGCCGCTCGTTGGTCCGGCTGACGCGCTCGGCCAGCGCCGCCAGGAGCTTGAGCGCCAGGGCGGGGTTGCGGCGGATCAGGCGCTGGACGTCGCCCGCCAGGAGCGCGACCGCGCTGGTGGGCTCCACGGCCTCGGCGGTGGCCGAGCGGGTCTCGCCGCGGAACATGGCCAGCTCGCCGAACAGCGCCCCGGCGCGCAGCTCGGCCAGGGCGACCATGCGGCCGTCCTGGTGCTCGCGCGTGAGCACGACGGCGCCGGAGCGCAGCAGGTAGCAGGTGTCGCCGGGATCGCCCTCCCGGAAGACGACCTCGCCGCGCTCCCAGCGGCGCGGCACGGCGACCTGGGCGACCGCCTCGAGCTCGCGCGCCTCGAGGTCCGAGAAGACCTCGGTACGCGCGAGCAGCCGGGCCGTCTCCTCCCCGTTGGCCATCAGGCGGATAATGCTTGCATGGCCGTGGCTCCCGAAGCCGTCAGCGTCCACGACGTCGAGGAGGCCGCGCGGCGGATCGCGGGCAAGCTGCGCGAGACCCCGCTGGTCCCCTCGGGCGAGCTGTCTCGCCGCGCCGGCGCGCGGGTGCTGCTCAAGGCAGAGAACCTGCAGCTCACGGGCTCCTTCAAGGCTCGGGGGGCCACGAACATGATCGCTCAGCTTCCGGACCCGGCGCTGCGCGCGGGCGTGGTGGCCGCCAGCGCGGGCAACCACGCCCAGGGGGTCGCGCTCGCGGC
>JBOGXS010000366.1:0-7821 GCA_050693815.1 Thermoleophilaceae bacterium
GGCTTCGCCCACGCGCTGCTGCAGGCCGTCGGCCCCGACCGCGAGCGCCTGCGCGCCGCCGGCCTCGAGCGCGCCCGCTCGCTCACCTGGGAGCGGACTGCGGAGCTGGCCGACACCGCGCTGGCCGAGCTTCTCTAGGGCTCGTACCGGATCACAAAGGGCCCGCAGGGCCGTCCGTCGTTCACCTGCGGCTGGCCGTCGATCCCCTTCGGCGTGATCGTCAGCCGCCTACGGGTGACCTTGACGTGTCCGTAGCTGAACTCGTCCAGGATCGAGCAGCGCATCCCGAGCCCGTTCGGCGGCGGCGGCTCGAAGAACGCCGCGTCGACCAGCGCCCCGGTGCCAGGCCGCCCCAGCTCCGTGTCGATCTCCAGGGCGAAGTTGGCAGTGGACGCGGGACCGACCGTCACGTCCAGGATCCCGCTGTCGCGCGGGCCGCCCTGCTCGAGCGTCTGGAAGCGCGCGTCGTTCACGAGCGTGGCGTGCACGTCGGTGCTCAGGAAGACCACGTTCTTCACCTTCTTCGAAAGGAACCGGAGCATGCGCCGGCGCTCGGCCTCGTAGCCCTCCCAGCGGTCGTAGGGCAGCACGTAGTACTGCTGGATCGGCATCTCGTTCACGATCACCTTGAAGCGGGCGGTCGACCGCCTGATCGCGCGCCGGAACGTGCGGAACTGCGCGGCGCCGAGGTAGTCGCGGTTGGGGTCGCGGATGGTGTCGAGGCACTGCTGCGACACGGGCTGGGCCAGCGACGGCTCGGCCAGCGCGAACGTGTTGCGCGTGCTCTGCGGCGCCGTCGGCGCGAAGTCGGGCTCGCCGGTCTGCGGGTTGTCGCAGACGCCACCCTCGTCGGCCTTGGCGTCGCGGAACGAGCGCTCGTCGAGGAAGAACAGCTCGAGGTTGCGCCCCCAGCGCACGGAGCGGTAGAGACCCCGACCGCGGCTGTAGCTGACCGGCGCATAGTCGACGAACGCCCGCACGCCGCGGCGGTACAGCCTGCGGCCGTCGATGTTCACGTCGTTGGAGAAGGTGCTCTCGGCGGGCGAGAAGTCGTTGACGAACTCGTGGTCGTCCCAGTGCGAGTAGAAGCCGGCCGACCGCCGCAGCGCGCGCAGGTGGCGGTTGCCCAGGTTGAGCCTGTACTTGGCCCACTTCTGCGCGACGGTCAGCGCGATCGGGTGGAGCGCGCCCGGCACCTCGCTGTCGGAGTAGATGGTGTCGCCGAGGTGGATGTTGAAGTCGTTGCGCTCGGCCCGCATGCGGCGGAGGATCTGGCCGTCGTTCCAATGGGGATCGCTCTCCCCGGGCGCGGGGGAGAAGTCGGTGTCGCCCGTCCAGGCGAACTCGACGGTGGCGTTGCGCCGCGCCCGCGGCGCCGTGCGGAACGAGCCGACCTCGCTCCTCGCCCGCCCGCGAGCGCGCCGGAACCGGTACCAGTAGCGCGTGCCGGGGCGCAGCCGGCCGACCTTCACCTGCACGGTGTTGTCGTTGCGGGCCCGTGCGCGAACGTCTTTCAAGCCGGCGTTGCGGCGAGCGCCAAAGCGGCGGTGCCGCGCCACCTCGGCCAGGTAGAGGCCCGAGCGGTCCGGGTGCGCCCACAACGCGGCGCTGCGCGCCCGGACCTCGCCGGCGGCGACGCCGTGGCTGAAGCCCCGAGCCCCGAAGGCGGGCGAGGCGACCAGTAGAACGGATGCGGCAGCGAGCGGCAGGGCGAGGCGAGCGAGTCGTGACATGCGCGCGACCGTATCAGCGGCGGCCACCCTATCTGGGTTGACCGCGCATAGCGCGGCTGATCCAGATAGCGCGGGAGAGTCCGGCCCTTCGCCGCAACGCCACCCCCCTTGCGCCAAGCTCTGAACCGTGATTCACTACTTCGGGCGAAACCATGCCCTACAGGCCCACGCAGAAGACCGAGGCCCGCCGCCTCGCCACCCGCGAGCGCATCGTGGCGGCCGCGCTCGCGCGGGTCGCGAGCGGCGGCTACGCCTCGGCCGACATGCAGTCGGTGGCGCGGGCGGCCGGCGTGGCCGTGGGCACCGTCTACCGCCACTTCCCGTCCAAGGGCGACCTGTTCGCCGAGGTGTTCCGGCGCGCCTCGCAGCGCGAGCTCGACGTCGTCATCGACGTGGCCGCCGCCGACGGTCGCTCGGCGACGGAGCGCGTGGCCGCCGCGGTGGAGGCCTTCTGCCGGCGCGCGCTCGCCGGACCGGTGCTGGCGTACTCGCTGATCGCCGAGCCGGTCGACCCCGCGGTCGAGTCCGAGCGGCTGCGGCTGCGCGAGGGCTACCGCGACGCCTTCGCGCGCGTGCTCGAGGACGGCGTGCGCGACGGCGAGCTTCGCCCGCACGACTCGCGCACCGTGGCCGCCGCCCTCGTCGGGGCGCTCGCCGAGTCGCTGGTCGGGCCGCTTGCCGGTCGGCGGGCGACCGGCCGTGCCGAGGCCCTCATCGCAACCCTCGTCCAGTTCTGCCAGGAGGCGATTCCCCGTGCTCACGAGCGCATCCACGCATGACGTCGTAAACCAGGCTCCCCCGCTCGTCCCCTACAACGTCTTCGAGGCCGATCGCGCGCTGGCGGAGGCGCTCGAGCGCGAGGGCGGCGGCTGGGGGGTCGACCGCCTGCGCGACACCGGCGAGCTGGCCGGCAGCCCGGAGGCGCTCGAGCACTCCGAGCGGGCCGAGCGCAACGAGCCCATCCTGCGCACCCACGACCGCTACGGCAACCGGATCGACGAGGTCGAGCTCGACCCGTCCTGGCACTGGTCGCTGCGCCAGGCCATCGAGCGGGAGATCCACTCGCTGCCGTGGCGCGAGCAGCGCTCCGGCGCCCATGTGGTGCGCGCAGGGCTCTTCGTCGTCTGGAGCCAGGTCGGCTCCGGGGTGATGTGCCCGGTGTCGATGACCTACGCGGTGATCCCCGCGCTGCGCGAGAGCCCCGAGCAGGCGGGCGAGTGGGAGCCGCGGCTGACCCGGCCCAGCTACGCCGACGGCGCCCTGGCCGGCATGGCCATGACCGAGAAGCAGGGCGGCTCGGACGTGCGCGCCAACACCACCCGCGCCGAGCCTCGAGCCGACGGGACCTACGAGCTCACCGGCCACAAGTGGTTCTGCTCCTACCCGCCGTGCGACGTCTTCCTGACCCTCGCCCAGGCCCCCGGCGGGCTCTCCTGCTTCCTCTTCGAGGGCCGCGACCCGGGCTTTCGCATCCAGCGCCTCAAGGACAAGCTCGGCACCCGCTCGCTGCCGTCGGGCGAGGTCGAGTTCCACGGCGTTCGCGCCCGCCCGGTCGGCGAGGAGGGTCGCGGCGTGGCCACGATCATCCGCATGGTCAACCACACCAGGCTCGACTGCCTGCTCGGGTCGGTCGCCTCGATGCGCTGGGGCCTTGCCCAGGCGGTGCACCACGCCCGCCATCGCAGCGCCTTCGGCAAGCTGCTCGCCGAGCAGCCCGCCATGCTGAACGTGCTCGCCGACCTGGCCGTGGAGTCCGAGGCCGCGACCGCGGCCGCACTGCGCGTGGCCCGCTCCTACGACGAGGCCGACGCCCCCTTCCGGCGCTTCGCCACCGCGGTCATGAAGTACTGGGTCTGCAAGCGCGCCGCGCCGCACGCCGCCGAGGCGCTCGAGTGCCTGGGCGGCAACGGGTACGTGGAGGAGTCGGGGATGCCGCGCCTGCTGCGCGACTCGCCGCTCAACTCGATCTGGGAGGGCTCGGGCAACGTGGCGGCGCTCGACGTGCTGCGAGCCACGGTCACGGAGCCCGACGGCCTGCCCGCGCTGACTGCCGAGTGTGAGCTGGCCCGCGGCGGCAACGCCCGGCTCGACGCCCACCTGGACCGCCTGCGGGCGACGAGCCTGCCCGACGATCCGCAGTTCGAGGCGCGCCGCCTGGTCGAGGACCTGGCGCTCGCGCTCCAGGCCAGCGTGCTGGTGCGCCACGCCCCGGCGCCGGTGAGCGACGCCTTCTGCGCCGGCCGGCTCGGGGAGGGCGGCCGCGCCTTCGGCACCCTGCCGCCGTCGGTGGACGCGGCCGCGATCGTGGAGCGGGCGCTGGCCGCGTGAGGTCCGCGAGCGCGAGGAGGCGGACCGCGAGGGTCACGTCGTGAAGACGCTGAGGTACGAGGTCGACGGCCGCCTCGCGCGGGTCACGCTCGACCGCCCCGAGCGCGGCAACGGCATCACGCTCGACACCCCGCGCGAGCTGGCCGAGTGCGTCGAGCGGGCCAACCTCGATTCCGACGTGCACGTGATCGCCCTGGCCGGCGCCGGCAAGGGCTTCTGCGGCGGCTACGACCTCGTCGAGTTCGCCGAGCGCGGGATGCCGAACCACGATCCGGCGCAGCCCTGGGACCCTGTGCTCGACTGGCAGATGATGAGCCGCAACCTGCGCGGCTTCATGAGCCTGTTCCACTCGGACAAGCCGGTGGTCTGCAAGGTCCACGGCTTCTGCGTGGCGGGCGGCACCGACCTGGCGCTCTGCTCCGACCTGCTCGTGATCGCCGCCGACGCCCGCATCGGCTACCCGCCCGCGCGCGTCTGGGGCGTGCCCACGTCGGCGCTGTGGGCGCACCGGATCGGCGACCAGCGCGCCAAGCGGCTGCTCTTCACCGGCGACCTGATCGACGGCGCCACAGCGCTCGACTGGGGCCTCGCCGTGGAGGCCCCGCCCGCCGTCGAGCTCGACGAGCGCTTCGAGGCGCTGCTCGAGCGGATCGCGCTCACGCCGGTCAACCAGCTCGTGATGATGAAGCTGCTCGTGAACCAGGCCCTCTACGCCCAGGGCCTGCACGCCACTCAGGCGCTCGGCACGTTCTTCGACGGCATCGCCCGCCACACGCCCGAGGGCTACGCGTTCGCCCGGCGCGCCGCCGAGGCGGGCTTCAAGGAGGCCGTGCGCGAGCGCGACGAGCCGTACGACCGCGGATAGCATCCGCGCGCGCGCTCGGCGAGCCGGGTGCTTGCGGCGTGGCGCAACTTCCGGGTCACGGTTAGGTTGGAGGGCCATGCTCACCAGGACTCGCCTTCCGCACGCTCTCCTGACCGCTCTCCTCGCCCTGGCCCTGGCCGCTCCCGCCGCCCAGGCAAACGGGGACGACCGGCCTCGGGCGACACCGCGCGCCACCACGCTCAAGGTGATGACCCGCAACATCTACCTCGGCGGCGACATCTCGGAGCCGATCGGCAAGACCGGGGACGAGTTCGTGCAGGCCAACAGCGAGGTCTGGGACACCGTCCGCGAGACGAACTTCCCCGCCCGGGCGCGGCTGCTCGCCCGCGAGATCCGGCGCACCAGGCCGGACCTGATCGGCCTGCAGGAGGTGGCGCTGTGGCGGCGCAGCCCGCAGGGCACGGCCGGCGATGACGCGCGAGCGCGCAGGGTCGTCTACGACTTCCTTCGCATCCTGCGCCGCGCGCTGGCCGCGCGCGGCATGCGCTACCGCCTCGGCTCGGTGCAGCGCGAGGCCGACGTCGAGGGTCCCACCCGCTACGGCTACGACGTCCGCCTGACGATCCGCGACGCGGTGCTGGTCAAGCGCCGGCGCGGCCTCCACATCCGCCGCCGCTCGGGCGACAACTTCAAGGCCCGCTTCGCGGTGCCCACCCCGGCGGGCGTCTATCAGGTCCTGCGCGGCTGGGCGGCCGTGGACATGGTCTTCCGGGGCCGGCCCTTCCGCTTCGTGAACACCCACCTGGAGGCCTTCCTCCCCACGGTCCGGCAGGCCCAGGCGGCCGAGCTGATCGCCCCCGGCGGACCGGCCAATCGCAGGCGCACGGTGATCCTCGTGGGCGACATGAACTCCGACCCCGAGGGCCGCGACCAGGGCGACCCGATCCCCTACCGCACGCTGGTGGAGTTCGGCTTCCGCGACACCTGGATCCGGGTGCATCCGAACCGGCCCGGCTTCTCCTGCTGCATGAACCAGGAGAACATCAAGGACCCGCCGCCGGCGCCGTTCGACCACCGCATCGACCACATCTTCGTCAAGCCCGGAGTGCGGGTGCGCCGGAACGTGGTGATCGGCGACGATCCGCGCAACCGGACCGCGTCGGGCCTGTGGCCGTCCGATCACGGCGGCCACGTGGCGACGCTGCGGCTGCCCCTGCGGCGCCGCTAGTCCATGCCGGCCGGCATCTGCATCATGCCCCCGTTCAGGCGGTCATCCAGGTAGATCCCCCAGTAGGGCTGCTCGCCGCCCGCCGTGCGGGAGGGCGCGGGCTGGCCCGCGCCGGACCGGTCGATTTGCTCCTCGGTGCGCCAGCCGAACAGCTCTGAGTAGAAGCGCTGCGCCGCTTCTGGGTCGCCGGTGTTGAGCTGGTTGAGGGTCAGCGCGCCGGGGCCGTTCACGTAGTGCGCCCCGATGCTCGCGCGCAGCTCCCAGGCGGACAGCACGGCGCCGGTCGGGTCCTGGACCACCGTCATGCGGCCGGACTCCATGACGTCGAACGGCTCCATCAGTAGCGTGCCGCCCAGCTCGGTGGCCCTCGCCGCCGTCGCGTCGGCGCTCTCCCCGGTCACGTACGAGCTCCAGACGGTGGGCATCCCGTCCTGCGCCTCGAAGAGGGCGGCCACCGCCGCGTCGAGTGTCGATCTACTCCGCCTCAGGCTGAGTAACTCGACACTGGATGCGCAGGGATCAGGCTCAGCGGCGTTCTGACCGCCGCCACGCGTCCGTCGGGCGACGAGGATGTGTCGGCGCCTACGCCGAGAGGTCACGGAGGATGCGATCGCGGGCGCGCTGGCGCGACGCTACGTCTGGGTGTCCCTGCCGGACCACCGCAGCATGCCTGGCATGCACACCAAGACAGCCAGCGCGACGGTCAGGTGAAGCGTCCACGCCGGTGCGTCCGCGAAGGTGTACAGGGCGCCTCCCGCCAAGGTGACAATCGTGGCGGCCGGGAGGTAGGGACGGATGTCCTGCAACATCTCTCGGAGCATCGCGTTACGAGAGTACATCGTCCAGCAGCGCCACTACGAGCAGCAGGCTCAAGATTCCGCCGCCGACCAGGGTGCCAAACAGCGTCAGCCTCCCAAGGCGGCCCGGCTCGAAGCCCCGGAGTGCCCCGACGAAGGCGGCAAGCAGGCCGCCCACGCCGGCACCGGTGGGGATGATCGAGATGTCGATGACCTCGGGCAGCAGTCGCACGCGGATGGCGACGGAAGCCACCACAGCAGCCGCAATGGCCGCAGCGACTGCCAAGACGGCGGTGAGAACGTGATCGGCAATAGGCTCTCTCACGGTCAAGCCCGAGGACTCGCGCATTCGCCCCGCTCCGGACGTTACGGCTGCTCGGTCCGCTCCAACCTGACCAGCACGTGCCATGACCAGGGGCGGGCGCTTGGCAGGTGGCGCCAGATCAGGTCGTCCAGGCGCTTCAGGGGGGCGTGGGCGCGGTGGCCGAGCGCCCGGCTCAGCGCCTCGAAGCAGTAGAAGCTCGGGTAGGTGAGCTCGAGGGAGTCGAAGGTTCGGGCGAGAGCCGCGAAGTCGGCCGCGGTGAGCGCGTGCTCGTCCGCGGTGCCCACCCAGTTCAGTCGGGGTGCGCCGTACAGGCGGCCCCGGGCCGCCCGCAGCAGCGGGTTGCGGTCCTGGTTCTCGAAGAAGGCCGCCCGGCCGCCCGCTCGAAGGACGCGGCGGAGCTCGAGCGCCGCGGCGCCCACGTCCACGTGGTGGAGCACCCCCTTCCCCACCACGCGGTCGAAGCCCCCGTCCGGCAGGCCGGTTCGCTCCGCCGGGGCCGCCAGGAAGCGCGCCGGCGCGTCGGGCCGAAAGCGCGCGGCCCGGGCACTCGCCAGCTCCACCATCCGCGGAGACATGTCCAGCGC
>JBOGXS010000367.1:0-19162 GCA_050693815.1 Thermoleophilaceae bacterium
CTGGTCGCGGCCAGCTCGTCGCGCAGCGCCGCGGCCGTGCGATCGACGGCCTCGGACGCCGCCTGAGCGGCGGCTCCCTCCGCGAGGGCGGCCTCGAAGCCGGCCATGCGCGCGTGCACCTCGTCGACCCATTCGGCCAGCCCGCGCTCCTCCGACAGCGCCCCCTCGAGTGCCGCGAGCCGCTCGCGTGCCTGCTCGAGCTGGGCTGCCAGCCGCTCCTGCGCCTGGGGCGCACCGGCCAGGTCGCGGCGCATCCCCTCGACCGCGCCGCGCACGTCGTCGAGCTCGCGCAGCAGGCGATCGCGCTCTCCCCGCTCCTCCTCCGATTCGCGCCGAACCCGCTCCCGCTCCTCGCGTGCCTGCTCCACCGCCGAGCTGCGCGCGCGCTCCAGCTCCGCTCGCAGCGCCTCCACCTGCGCGCTCATCTCCTCGAGCACCCGCCGGGCGTCGGCCAGCTCCGAGTCGAGCCCGGCGTCCGTCTGCTCGAGCGCCTCCAGGCGCGCCGCGGCCCGATCGGCGTCGCCGCGCAGGGTCCGGGTCTGCTCGACCGCCTCGGCGATCTGCCCGGCGACGGCCAGCGTCGCGGGAGTGGGGACGTTCTCGTCCGGGACGGCCGCGGGCGGAGGCGGCTCGGTGAGCGGGCGGAAGGCCACGATCGTGCCGGCTGCGAGACCGTCCTCTTCCAGCTCGGCATGCCCCGCCACCGCCGCGCTGATCCACTCCACGACCGTCCTGTGGCTTCGCTGCAGCTGGGCGAGCGCGTTGCCGCTGGGCGCGGCGATCTCGAGCGCCTCCAGGAAGCCGTTGAACTCGAGGCTCTGGCTCATGCGCACCGGGACGAGCGTGAGCGCCACCTCGAGCTCGTGGCCGTCCTTGCGCCGGGCGGTGGTGGCCAACCGGCCCCCGGTCTCCGGCAGCGCGATCCCGAGGCTGAGCGTCTCCACCAGCGGGCGGCCCAGCATTCGCGCGCCCGGCCAGCCGAACAGCTCCTCGGCCGGCCGGCTCCAGCGCGTCACGGCGCCGTCCCTGTCCGTGAGCACGAAGCGGGCGTCCACGAGCTGCCTGAGCAGCTCCTCGACTGCCTCCGAGGTGGAGGGCCCCGCGGTAGCAGTGTCTTCGGACACGTCCCTCTTGTGGGTCGGTCCGCAGCGGGGCGGACGCGACCGGAGCCCCGCCGGGGCTCGGACATGCGTCGAGATTGCTTGACGCTCAGCCCAGCCCGTGCTCCAGGGCGCCCTTCACGCTCGCGTCGAGCGCGTTCAGGCGAAACAGAGCCAGCGCCTCGGCCGAGCGGAAGCGCTTGCCCGGCAGCGAGTCGGGCCCGTGATGGGCGAGGATGCAGTGGGAGAGGGCGTGGAGCTTCTCGTCGGGGAAGCGGTCGAGCCGCCGCGCCCGCTCCGCGACCAGCTGCTGGCCGAGCACCGTATGGCCGACGAGCGCCCCCGCCTCGCTCAGGGAGATCTCGGCGCCGAGCTCGAACTCGCGCGTCTTGCCGGCGTCGTGCAGGATCGCCGCGCAGATCAAGAGGTCCGAGTTGAGCCGCGGATGCAGGGCGCAGCTCTCGAGCGCCAGGGTCGTCACGGCGACCGTGTGCTCGAGCAGGCCGCCCAGGTAGGCGTGGTGGCCGGTCCTGGTGCAGGGCGCACGGCGCAGGTCGGCCCGGAACCCTCCGTCGTCCAGGAAGGAGGACAGCAGCGCCCGCAGGTTCGGGTCGTAGACCTCGCGCGACAGGTGCTCCAGGAAGCCGTCGAGCTCGTCGAGGTCACGGTAGGCGGTGGGGAGGAAGGCGGCGGGGTCGGCGCCCTCGGCACGCCGGACCGAGCGCAGCTCGACCTGGAGCTCCTCGCGGAAGCGCTCCACGCGCCCCCGCACGGCCACCAGGTCGCCGCGGTCGAACTGACCGGCCAGGAAGTCGGCGTCGCGGAAGGCGCGCGCCGGGATCGAGCCGCTTCGGTCGCGCAGCTCCAGCGCCAGGTAGGGGGCGCCGCTGCGGGCCGTCAGGCGGTCCTTGCGCGTGCACGCGAAGACGCCGTGGACCTCGGAGCCGGACCGCAGCTGGGCGATCGGCGTGGTCTGCTCGACGGCGGCCATCGGCTCCATCGTGATGGGAGCGGCGGACGGCGTCGGGTACGGTGAAGCCGATGCAGGACGTGATCTGGAGCCACCGACCCGACCTGCGCCGGCCCGTGATGGTCTGCGCGTTCAAGGGCTGGAACGACGCCGGCGAGGCCGCCTCCGCGGCGGTCTCGTTCATCCGTGAGAGCTTCGACGGCGAGGCGGTCGCGTCGATAGACCCGGAGGAGTTCTTCGACTTCACGGCGGTGCGCCCGACGGTCCGGCTCACCGAGGGCCGGACCCGCGAGATCGACTGGCCCAGCGCGACGCTCTCCGCGGCGCCCGTGCCGGGCGCCGAGAGCGACCTCATCACGTTCGAGGCCCCCGAGCCGTCGCTGCGCTGGCGCCGCTACACCGAGAACCTGGTGGCCGCGGCGCGCGAGCTCGACGTGCGCATGGTGATCACGCTCGGGGCCCTGCTCGCCGACGTGCCCCACACCCGCCCGGTGGCCATGACCGGCCTGGCCTCGGACCAGTCGCTGGTGGAGCGGCTGCGCTTCCAGGGCACCACCTACGAGGGGCCGACGGGCATCGTCGGCGTTCTCCACCACGCCTGCTCGAGCGCCGGCCTGGAGTGCGCCAGCCTCTGGGCCTCGGTGCCGCACTACGTGGCCGCGGCGCCCAACCCCAAGGTGGCGCTCGCCCTGGTGCGCGGCTTCGAGGGGATCGCCGGCGTGGTCGTCGACGCGGGCGAGCTCGAGAGCGCCGCCGACGACTACGAGCGCCAGGTGAGCGCCGCGGTGGCCAGCGACCCGGAGGTCAAGGCGTTCGTCGAGCGCCTGGAGACGGCCATGGACGAGGTCGAGCCTGATCAGCCCGACGAGCGCGACCTGCCGTCGGCGGACACGATCGCCCGCGACTTCCAGCGGTTCCTACGGCAGAGAGGGCCCGACGAAGGGTAGGCAACCGGCCAGGAATCAGCGGGGGTCCGCGGGCGCGACGCCCCCGATCAGCGATATCCGGGATCTCGCCGGGTGGGCTCCTCGTGGGCGACGCTGTCGCGGCGCCGCTCGCTGGCCAGGATGAACAGGCCGATGGCGAGGCCGATCAGGCCGATGATCATCAGGATCAGGCCGGCGGTCTGGATGTCTATGCCCGCCACCGTGGCATCGACGGCGTAGCGCAGGATCGCCCCGACGGCGATCAGGAAGAGTGACGTTCCGATCGTCATGAGTCTTAGGTTCCCCCCTCGGAGTGGGCGGAAACGCTACTTCTCCGCCGCTGGACAGATGATGCGATAGTCGCAGAAGCGGCAGATGTCCACGGATGGGGTGGGCTCGAACCTCTGTTTGAGGATCCCGTCGGCCACCTCGCCGACGGTGTCCTTCACCCGCGCCAGCTCCTCCTCGGAGTGCTCGACCGGGACCTTCTCCCCGGTCAGCACGTAGAAGTAGCTCTGGGCCGAGGTCTCGAGCCGCCACGACTCGCGCGCCCCCATCTGGTAGAGCGACAGCTGCACGTCCTCGCGCAGCTCGTCGGCGGTCTTGGCCTTGCCGGTCTTGTAGTCGATCAGCTCGTAGGAGCCGTCCGGGCGGCGGTCGACCCGGTCGACCCGCCCGCGCAGCAGGTGCGGCCCGAGCTTGAACGCGAACGACCGCTCGAACCAGACCGGCTCGGCCTCGGAGTCGCGGTCGAGCCGCCAGTAGCGCTCCAGCGCCTCCACGGCACGCTCCCGAAACTGCTGCTCGTCGTCTGAGCCTCCGAAGCCCGAGCGGCGCCAGGAGATCTCGAACAGCTCCATCAGCTTCGAGAGCGAGCCGCCGCCGGCGGCGTGGAAGCGCTCGAGCACCTGGTGGAGCACGATCCCGAAGCGCTGGTGGATGGTCGGCTCCTGCGGGATGCGAAAGACGCGCGCGAACTTGTACTTGAGCGGGCAGGTGCGGTAGGTGTCGAGGTCCGAGGCCGACAGCATCAGCCCGCGCCCGCGGCGCGGGATGAAGGGGTCGAGCGAGGGCTCCGAGCCGTTGCCCGAGCCGGCCGGCCGCGCCGTGGAGTCCCGGCCCGTGTCGCGCAGCCAGCCGTCGAGGCCGGACTCGGCGAAGATCTCGCGCTGGTCGGCGGTGGCGCACTGGGCCAGGATCTCGTTGACCTCGGTGAGGGCGGCGTCGAGCGTCTGACCGTCGCTCTTGCGCGCGATCAACGCAGCAACCTTGATCAGCTCCAGGTAGCGAGCCACCGCCTGGTCCACGTCGAGGTAGGTGTCGAGGCGCATCTCGGCGAGCCGCCCGCCGACGCGGGCGACGGTGTCGAGCAGCTCGTCGCGCATGATCCGGAAGGTGGAGTGCAGCCCCTCCGCCGGCCCGAACAGCTCCTCCTCGAAGGGCTCCTCCTCAGCGCGGAGGGCGGCCCGCGCCTCCTCGTAGAACGGCGACGGCCGCTGCCCGCGGTCCTCCGCCCAGGACAGCACGAGCCCCTTGCGCGCGCGGGTGATCGCCAGGTGGAGCAGGCGGCGCATCTCGGCCTCGTGCGAGTCGCGCGGGGCGCGGCGCAGGTCCCCCGGCACGTCGTCCGCCCGCGGACGGTCGGGACCGGGCACGGCGCCGGCCGACAGGCCGAGGACGAAGACGTGCTCGAACTCCAGGCCCCGGGCGGCCCGCATAGCCATCACTGCGACCGCCGCGGCCGAGGGCTGTCCCACCGCCTCCTCCTCCCGCAGGCCGGACTCGGCCACGGCGGCGAGGTAGCGCGCGAAGTCGCGCGCCGTGGCCTGTGGCTCGCGGCGCATGTAGGCCGTGGCCAGCTCGGGCAGCTTGGCGATGTTGCGCAGCCGCTCGACCGTGTCCGCGTGGGTGGCGAACACCTGCTGGCGGCGCAGCCCGGTCCGCTCGATCAGGCGCATCACGAAGGCGTCGGGGCGGCGCTCCTCGAACGCCGTCGACGCGCTGCGGTAGAGGCGCAGGAAGGTGCGCGCCCGGTCGCGACCCTCCTCCGACAGCTGGGGCCCCTCGAGCGCGGCGGCCACGGCGCTCGGCATGTCGAGCTTGCGTCGCCGCGCCAGCTGGGTCAAGCGAGCGACGTCGACCGAGCGCAGCTCGACCGGCGGCCGGCCCAGGGCGCGCACCACGGCGCCGGAGTCGCCCGGGTCGGCCAGGGCCCGCAGCCAGGCGAGGATGTCGCGGACCTCGGCGCGCTGGAAGTAGGCCGCGGCGCCGCAGGTGCGGAAGGGCACGGCGCGCTCCTCGAGGGCGGATGCCACCACGGCGCCGTCGCTCCGCACGGAGCGCACCAGCACGCAGATCCGCTCGGGGGCGACGCCGTCCCCAACCAGGCGCTCGACCTCGGCCGCCACGGCCTGCGCCTGCGCGCGGTCGGAGGAGCAACGCCAGAAGCGCACCCGGCCGCCGCTTCGGCCGGTGAGCTTCCGCGCCGGCGGCCTCACCGCCGCGGCGGCGTCGAGGATGCGCCGACCGGAGCGGACGTTTCGCTCGAGCCTGACCAGCTCAGCCGCGGGCAGCTCGTCGGCGAAGGACTCGTGGTCCGCCACCACGGTGACGCCCTCGTGCTCGTCGACCAGCAGGTGCAGCAGCATGCGCTGGGCGTAGGTGGCCTCCTGGTACTCGTCCACGAGGACGTGCCGGAAGCGCCGGGCGGCGCGCTCGCGCACGTTCGGGCACCGGTGCAGGAGCCGGAAGGCGCGAACGACCAGGTCGCCGAAGTCGAGCGCGCCGCGCTCGTCGAGCAGGCGGTCGTGGTCGCCGTAGAGGCGCGCGAACTCCTGCTCGCGGCAGGAGCTCGCCCGGGCGGCGTCGCCATCCACCGGGAGGCGCTCGGCCCACGCGACCACCTCGTCCGCCGAGACCATCTCCTCCTTGAGACGGTCGATGCGCGACACGAAGCTGCCCAGGAGCGGCGCGGGGTTGCCACGGATCTCGTGGTGGCGCAGCGACAGCTCGTCGATCCGGTCGAGCAGCAGCGCGACCCGGTCGGCCGCGGTGACCGGCGAGAAGAAGGGGTTCACGCCCGCCTCGAGCGCCTCGTCCCGCAGCAGCTTCACGCAGAACGAGTGGAACGTCATGACGTTCAGCTCCTCGTAGGGGCGGTCGAGCAGCGCCTCGAGCCGCTCGCGCATCGCGGCGGCGGCCGGGTCCGAGAAGGTGAGCGCCAGGATGCAGTCGGCCGGCACGCCCCGCTCGACGAGCCAGGCGAAGCGCTCGGTGAGCGCGCGGGTCTTGCCGGTGCCGGCCCCGGCCACCACCAGCAGGGGCCCGCCGGGGTGCGCGACGACCGCGCGCTGGCTCGCGTTGAGGCCGTCGAGGAGGTCGGGCATGCGGGCCTAGGATACGCCGCGCATGCCGCTTCCCCAGGCCGACTGGCTCGGAGCCTGCCGCCGGGCCTCCCACGCCGCCAGGGCGGCCGTGGCCGCCCTGGAGAGCACCGCGGAGCGGTCGATCCCGCACGGCGCCGGCGAGGGCGGCGACACCACCCTCGCGGTGGACCGCGCGGCCGAGGACGCCGTGCTCGAGGAGCTCGAGGGGTTCGGGGAGCCGCTGCTGGCGGTCTCCGAGGAGCGCGGCGAGTTGTCCCTGAACGGCGGCAGCCGGGTGAGGGTCGTGATCGATCCGGTCGACGGCTCCATGAACGCCAAGCGCGGGCTGCCGTTCTCCTGCGTGTCGATCGCGGTGGCCTCGGGTCCGCGGATGGGCGACGTCGAGGTGGGCTACGTGGCCGAGCTGGACCCGCGGCGCGACTGGTGGGCCGTGCGCGGGGAGGGCGCCTTCCTCGACGGGGAGCGGCTCGACCGGCTGGCGCCCGGTCCGCTCGAGGTGCTGGGGCTGGAGACGGCGCACCCGCGGCTCGTGGCCGCCGCCTCCCACGCCATCGCCCGGCTCGAGGCGCGGCGCCTGCGCGTGCTCGGCTCGGTGGCCGCGTCGATGTGCCTGGTGGCGGCGGGCCGCCTCGACGCGATGGTCAGCCTGCGCGAGGTCCGCTCGGTGGACGTGGCCGCCGCCCAGCTGATCGTGGCCGAGGCAGGCGGAGCGGTGGCGCTGCCAGGGGGGGACGCGCTCGACCTCGCGATGCGCTCCCGCGTGGCGGCCGCCCGCGACGCCGAGCTCCTCGAGCGCCTGTCGGCCGCGCTGCTCTAAGGATTGACTGCCCCGCCGCGTGGGCACCAGTGCTGACGTGGCTCGTCTCAAGCGCGTGGACTGCTCGGGTCCCGGCATCCGCCGGCGGCGCCGCGGCAAGGGCTTCGAGTACCTCGACGAGGACGGTCGTCGCATCGCCGAGCTTGACTTGATCGAGCGGATCCGCGAGCTGGCGATCCCGCCCGCTTGGGAGGAGGTGTGGATCTGCCCATACCCGATGGGCCACATCCAGGCCACGGGCACGGACGCGGCGGGACGCAAGCAGTACCGCTACCACGACCGCTGGCGCGAGCGACGCGACCGCGAGAAGTTCGAGTCGATGACGAGCTTCGCCCGGGCGCTGCCGCGGTTGCGGAGGCGGGTGACGAGGGACCTGGCCCGGGAGGGCATGCCTCGGGAGCGCGTGCTGGCCTGTGCCGTGCGGCTGCTGGACCGCGGCTTCTTCCGGATCGGCTCGGAGGACTATGCCGAGGAGAACGACACCTACGGCATCGCCACGATGCAGAAGCGCCACGTGACCGTGTCGGACGACGACATCGGCTTCGACTACGAGGCCAAGGGCGGGCAGCGCCGGCTCCAGTCGGTCGGCGATCCCGAGGCGGCGGCGATCGTGCGCGAGCTCAAGCGCCGGCGCGGGGGCGGCGCCGAGCTCTTGGCCTACAAGCAGGACGGCCGCTGGCGAGACGTGAAGTCCGCGGACATCAACGACTACGTGAAGGAGGCGGCGGGCGGCCCGTTCAGCGCCAAGGACTTCCGCACCTGGAGCGGCACCGTCCTCGCCGCGGTGGCGCTGGCCGTGTCGGGGCCGGCGCAGGGGCCCAAGACCTCCCGCAAGCGAGCCAAGACGCGGGCGGTCAACGAGGTCGCGCACTACCTGGGCAACACCCCGGCCATCGCGCGCAGCTCCTACATCGACCCGCGCGTCTTCGACCGCTTCGACGGCGGACTGACGATCGCCGGGGCGCTGCCCGAGCTCGCCTACGAGGTGGAGGCGTGGCCGGACCTCCAGGGGGAGATCGAGGAGGGGGTGCTCGACCTGCTCGAGCGCGACACCGACTCGGAGGCCGTGGAGCGGACCCGGGAGCTCACGAAGGAGCTGGAGGAGGTGGCGGCCTAGCGGATCGCTTTACGCTTCGCGCCGAAGCTCGTGGCGTACGTCGCTGCCGCCTGGCCCCCGACCCGCACCGGCGCGCCGCGGACGAGCCCGATCCCCACCTCGCGAAACGACGGGCTCAGGATGTTGGCCCGGTGGCCCGGGCTGTGCATCCACATCCGCGTGATCGAGCGCGGCGCCGAGCGGTTCAGCGTGCCCCAGGCGAGGTTCTCGCCCACCGTCCAGCGCCGCGCCCGGCGCAGGTAGCCGGTGCGCCGGATGCGGTCGACGAAGGACGCCCCGCCGACCGAGTCGTGCGAGAAGTAGCGGCGCCGGACCATGTCGCGCGCGTGGCGGCGCGCCGCCCTGGACAGGCGCCTGTTGAGCTTGAGCGGCCGAAGGCCGTGGCGCGCCCTCTGCTGGTTGAGCACGCAGAGGGTCGCCCGCACCGCGATCCGCTTGGCGACCGTGGCCGGCGTCGCAGCGGCGGAGGGACAAGCCCGCTCCGCCATGGCGGGGGGAGCGGCGGCCAGCACGAGCGCGGCCACCGCGGCGAGCAGGGCCAGGGAAGCCCAATCCGCGCGCACTCGGCTGAGCCGAGTGCTTGCGGCCAAGCGCAGGTGCAGGCAGCGGCGAGCCATCCACGTTCGTCGTCGCCACGTACGCGCGCGCCCTGCGCGTCGGCCGGCGGGTTATGGACGCATGTACGAGGGAATGCCGTGCTCACCGGCGGCTTCTCGGAGGCCGAGTTGCGCGAGGCCGGGGCGGTGGCCGTGTATCGCTCGATCGACGAGTTGCGAGACTCGTTCGACGAGTGGCTGAGAAATTAGAGAGCTACCGCGCCAAGCGCGACTTCGAGAGGACCGCCGAGCCGAGCGGGAGGCGGCCGCGCGGGCCGGGCGCCGCCCGCTTCGTCGTGCAGGAGCACCGCGCCCGCCGGCTGCACTGGGACCTGCGCCTCGAGCGCGAGGGCGTCCTCGCCTCCTGGGCCCTGCCGCGCGGCATCCCGGCCCACCCGGACGAGAACCGGCTCGCCGTGCACACCGAGGACCACCCGCTCGACTACCTCGAGTTCGAGGGCGAGATCCCCAAGGGTGAGTACGGCGCCGGCACGATGAGCGTGTGGGACAGCGGCACTTTCGAGGCCGAGAAGTTCCGCGACGACGAGGTGATCGCCATCTTCGACGGCGACCGCCTGCGCGGCCGCTACGCCCTCTTCCAGACGCGCGGCCAGGACTGGCTGATCCACCGCATGGACCCGCCCGAGGACCCCGGCTACGAGCCGATGCCGGACCGGCTCAGGCCGATGCTGGCCCGCTCCGGCGACCTCCCGCCTGACGAGGAGAACTGGGGATTCGAGGTCAAGTGGGACGGCATCCGCACGCTCGCGTTCTGCGACCACGGCCACATCGAGCTCCAGGGGCGCAACTTCAGCGACTTCACCCCGCGCTACCCCGAGGTGCGGGCGCTGGCTCGCGAGCTCGGCGCGCGGCGGGCGATCCTCGACGGCGAGGTCGTGGCGTTCGACGAGCAGGGGCGGCCGAGCTTCGAGCGCCTCCAGTCACGCATGCACCTGGCCTCCGACTCCGCCGTCGGGCGCCGGATGCGCGACACCCCGGTCACCTACGTGGCCTTCGACCTGCTCTACCTCGACGGCCGTTCCACCCTCCCGCTCCGCTACGACCAGCGGCGCGAGCTGCTCGAGACGCTCGAGCTCGAGGGCCCGGCCTGGCGCGTGCCCGCCTACCACCACGGCGAGGGCAGCGCGCTGCTTCGGGCCACCCGGGAGCTCGGCATCGAGGGGATCGTGGCCAAGCGGCTCGACTGCTCCTACGAGCAGGGCCGCCGCGCGTCGGGGTGGCTCAAGGTCAAGAACGTGTGCGAGCAGGACGTGGTGATCGGCGGCTGGACGCCGGGCGAGGGCGGACGCAGCGGGCGTCTCGGGGCGCTCGCGGCCGGTGTGATGGAAGACGGCCGGCTGGTCTACGCGGGCAAGGTGGGAACGGGGTTCACCGAGAAGACCCTCACGCTGGTCCAGCGCGCGCTCGAGCCCCTGCGGCGCGACGACTCGCCCTTCGAGGGGCGCCAGCCGCCCAGGGGCACGATCTTCGTCGAGCCGCGCCTCGTGGCCCGGGTCGAGCTGCGCGAATGGACGCGCGCGGGCACCATGCGCGCCCCCTCGTTCAAGGGCCTGCGCGACGACAAGGACCCGCAGGAATGCGTGCGGGAGGCAGGGCAGGCGGCCGGCGCCGAGTAGATTTGGGGCATGCCACGAGCGATCTGGAGCGGCGCGATCAGCTTCGGGCTGGTCAACATCCCCGTGAAGCTGTACAGCGCGGTCTCGCGCAAGACCGTGCGCTTCCACCAGATCGACGCCGAGTCCGGCGCGCGCGTGCGCCAGAAGCGGGTGGGGGCGGACGGCGAGGAGGTGCCCTACGAGCGGATCCTCAAGGGCTACGAGATCGGCCCCGACCGCTACGTGACGATCACGGCCGAGGAGCTCGAGTCGCTCGAGCCGCAGAAGACGCGCACGATCGACATCGAGGACTTCGTCGACCTGGAGGAGATCGACCCGATCTACTTCGACCACCCCTACTACCTGGCGCCCGACCCCGGAGCGGCCAAGGCGTACCGGCTGCTGGTGGACGCCATGGAGGACTCGGGCAAGGTGGCGGTGGCGCGGGTGGTGCTGCGCTCGAAGGAGCACCTGGTGGCGATCCGCCCGCGCGAAGGCGCGCTGGCGATGGAGACGATGCTGTTCGCCGACGAGGTGATCGCGGCCGACTCGCTCGACGAGCTGTCGGCGGACGGCGACCTGAAGACGAGCCAGCGCGAGCTGACGATGGCCAAGCAGCTGATCGACTCGCTGGCCTCCGACTTCGAGCCCGAGAAGTACCGCGACGAGTACCGGGACCGGGTGCTGGAGCTGATCGAGCGCAAGGCGCAGGGCGAGACGATCGTGATCGAGGAGCCCGAGGCGGAGCCGGAGAAGGTGCCCGATCTGATGGCGGCGCTCGAGGCCAGCATCGCGAGCGCGAAGAAGCCGGCGAAGAAGCGCGCTCCCGCGAAGAAGAAGGCCGCGGCGAAGGCCTAGTTGCCCCCCGCGCGCGTAGAGGTTCAGGTCGAGGGCCGCACGCTCTCGCTCTCGAACCTCGGCAAGGTCATGTATCCCGAGGTGGGCTTCACCAAGGGTGAGGTGATCGACTACTACACCCGCGTGGCCCCCTATCTGCTGCCCCACCTGCGCGACCGTCCGCTCACGCTGAAGCGCTATCCGAACGGCGTGGAGGGCGGTCACTTCTACGAGAAGAACTGCCCCTCCCACGCGCCCGAGTGGGTGCGCAAGGAGCGGGTCGACATGATCCCCTACTGCATCTGCGACGACCTCCCCACGCTCGTCTGGCTGGCCAACCTCGCCGACCTCGAGCTGCACCCCTCGCTGTCGCTGGCAGACGACATCGACCGGCCCACGACGATGGCCTTCGACCTCGACCCCGGTCCGCCCGCCGGGCTGGCCGAGTGCTGTGAGGTGGCCGTGCTCCTGCGCGACGCCCTCGCCCAGCTGGGGCTCGAGAGCTTCGCCAAGACCTCGGGCTCGAAGGGGATCCAGGTGTACGCGCCGCTGAACCTCGACGGTGTGGACTACGACCACGGCACCAAGGCGCTCTCGCAGGCCCTGGCGCGCCACCTCGAGCGCCAGCACCCGAAGCTGGTCGTGTCGCAGCAGCGCAGGGACCTGCGCCGCGGCAAGGTGCTGATCGACTGGAGCCAGAACGACGAGCACAAGACGACCGTGTGCGTGTACTCGCTGCGCGCCCGAGAGCGGCCGACGGTGTCGACGCCGCTTCGGTGGGAGGAGCTCGAGGACCCCGACGCGCTCGTGTTCGAGGCCGCCGACGTGCTCTCGCGCGTGGAGGAGGACGGCGACCTGTTCGCCCCCGTGGCCGAGCTGCGGCAGGAGCTGCCCGGCCTGTGAGGATCCGCGAGGTCGTGCTGCCGGCGCCCGATCCGGAGGCCCTGGCCGGCTTCCACGGGCCGGGCTACGGCGCGTCGCGGCTTCGCTTCGAGCACGGCCCCGCCGTCTGCTCGCACTTCGCGGTCAACGTGCCGCCCGAGCGGTTCGAGGAGGCCGTGGCCTGGGCGCGCGAGCGCTCCGAGCTGGTGGAGGCGGACGTGCCCTTCCCGAGCTGGCGCGCCCGGGCGGCCTACTTCTTCGACCCGGGCGGGAACATCGTCGAGCTGATCGCGCGCGAACGGGCGCCGGGCGAGGAGCTCTTCCTCGAGATCAGCGAGGTGGGGCTGCCCGTGGCCGACGTGGACGCCGCGGTGGACTGCCTGGAGGCAGAGCTCGGGCTGCCGCGCTTCGACGTCGGCGGCGGCGCCTTCGGCGCGATGGGCGACGACCGCGGACTGCTGATCGTGGTGCCCGTGGGGAGGCCCTGGCTCTTCACCGACCGCCCCGCCTCGGACGCCCCGCTGCGGGTGAGGATCGATTCGGATCGGACCGGCGAGCTCGTGGTGCCCGGCTCCGGCCACGTGATCGAGCTAGATTCCATCTGACCATGGTGGACTGGTCGCTCGCCCGGCAGGTGGCGCGCCTCGCGGCGGGCGGCTCGGAGCAGCAGGGGCCGGAGGTCGACGTGGTCGCCCACTGCGCGGAGATGGAGGACTACGTGGCCTCCTACACCCGCCTCGAGCCCCTCAGCCCGGTGCCCGCGCCGGAGCTGGTGAGCCGGGAGGAGTGGGCCTCCGTGAACCTCGAGGCGCTGGCCGGGCTGCTCGATCCCGTGGCCGCGCGGCTCGAGGCGCGTATGGAGTTCGCCGGGCCGCTGGCCGGCGCGCTCAAGGCGGGCGCGGCCGCCACGCTGGCGGCCGAGGCGGGCCTGGTGATGGGCTACGTGTCGCAGCGCGTGCTGGGCCAGTACGAGGTGTCGCTGCTGGGCACGGATGCGATCCGGGCGCACTCGGCCGAGCCGAGTGCTTCCGGCTTGGCGCCGCCTCGCCTCCTGTTCGTGGCGCCCAACCTGCGCAAGGCGGTGCGCGAGCTGCGCGTCGAGGCGGGGCCGTTCGGGCGCTGGATCTGCGCGCACGAGCTGACGCACGCCTTCCAGTTCCAGGGCGTCCCGTGGCTGCGCGAGCATCTGAGCGGCATGGTGCGGGAGTACCTCGCGACGGTCGACGTGCGCATCGAGCGCGGAGCGGCCGGCGGGCTTCCCTCGCTGCCGAGTCCGAGCCGCCTGGTGGAGGCCTTTCAGGAGGGCGGCCTGGCGGCCCTGGTGCAGACGAGGCAGCAGCGTGCGCTGATGGCGCGGATGCAGGCGGCGATGGCCGTGATCGAGGGCTACTCGGAGCACGTGATGGACGCCATCGCGCGCGAGGCGATACCCGGCCACGAGGAGCTGCGCCGGGCGATGGACGCCCGCAGGCGCAGCCGCTCGGCGCCGCAGCGCCTGATCGAGCGCCTGCTGGGGCTCGACTTCAAGCTGCGCCAGTACGAGCAGGGCAAGGCCTTCTGCGACGCCGTGGCCGACGAGGCCGGCATCGAGGGATTGAACCGCGTCTGGGACTCGCCCGAGGCCCTGCCGACGGCGCGGGAGCTGGAGGCGCCGGCCGAGTGGCTCGATCGGCGCGGCCCGGCCCCCGCGGCGGCTGCCTGAGCGCGCCACGACGTAACCGCACTTCGTCGTCATTGGCCAGTAGCCGGTTGCAAACGGGCTGGGATCGCCGGCCGGGCTACTCTGCATCCTTGGAGTCAGCCGGGGCACCCCACCTGAGCGCCGCCCAGAACGCCGGTGTAACGCCTCCCGCGCGGAGGTTTACGTACATGTGTTCGGTGGTATAGAACTACCGAGGTTAGATATAATAAGATTCACGTCGACCCCCTCACAGCCCGAAGAGCTCGGGCGATCGACGGGAAGGAGAGCAAGACACGATGGCCACCCAGACCCCCACACAGCGCAAGGCGACCGCCCAGAAGGCTGCGGCGACTCGTCGTCGCAACGCCGCCAACCGCAGCCGCTCGGCCCGCAGGGCCGCGGAGACGCGCGCCGAGGCCGAGCTGAACACGATCCAGGCCGTGCAGCACCAGGCCGAGCGCGCCGTGCTGATCCCGGTGGGCGCCGCCCTCGTGGCGCGCGACACCGTGGTCGAGGCCGCCAAGCCGTACACGGCGGGCCGCGACAGCGCCGAGCGCGAGCTCGACAAGCTCCAGAAGCGCGTGAACGTCAACCTGCGTCGCTTCGAGCGCCGCGGCACCACGGCGCGCAACCGCGCAGTGCGCGAGGTCAAGCGCACCCGCACGCGCGTGGAGCGCGAGCTGCGCCAGCGTCGCAACCAGGCGTTTCGCACGGTCAAGCGCAACGGCCGCGAGGTCGAGAAGCAGGTGAAGACCGCGCGCCAGCGGGTGACCTCGATCGCCTAAGGGCTCACCCTTCCCCCCGGCCGGCGCCGCCCAAAAGCGTGGCTTGCGGGGAGGCGGATCAGGAGAGACCGGTCCGGGGTCAGGCTGGCGGCACACATACTCGCCGTCAGTGCAGTATCTCTCCTCCCTCAGCCGGCGCCGCCCTTTCGGGGGCGGCGTCGGTGCTTTTGCGACAATTACCCAGATGCCAAGTCACGAACAGATCAGGGACGCGCTGCGTCAGGTCATCGATCCCGAGCTGCGCAAGGACATCGTGTCGCTGGGCATGGTGCGCTCGATCGAGCAGCCCGAGGAGGGACGCGTGGACGTGGTCGTGTCGCTCACCACGCCCGGGTGCCCGATCCGCGCCCACTTCGAGAAGGCCGTCGCGCAGAGCGTGCGGGTGCTGGGCGTCGACCGCGTCAACGTCGGCTTCGACGTCCTCTCCGACCAGGAGAAGCAGTCGCTCGCCCAGCGGCTCGGCCGCCAGGGCGGACTGCCCGAGGGCGCGCTGGCCGCGGTCAAGAACGTGATCTGCATCGGCTCGGGCAAGGGCGGCGTCGGGAAGTCCACGGTCACCGCCAACCTCGCCGCCGCCCTCCAGGCCGAGGGCAGGCGGGCCGCCGCCCTCGACGCCGACGTGTGGGGCTACTCGATCCCGCGCATGCTCGGCGTGCACGGGCGTCCGATGGTCTCCGCCCAGCGCAAGATCCTGCCGCTCGACGCCCACGGTGGCGTGAAGGTCATCTCGATCGAGTTCTTCCTCAACGAGCAGGACCAAGCCATCACCTGGCGCGGGCCGATGCTCCACAAGGCGATCCGCCAGTTCCTCGAGGACGTGGACTGGGGCGAGCTCGACTACCTGGTGATCGACCTGCCGCCGGGCACGGGCGACGTGTCGATGACGCTGGCCCAGCTGCTGCCCCAGGCCCGCTTCGTGATCGTCACCACGCCGCAGCCCGCGGCGCAGAAGGTGGCCAAGCGGGCCGCCGAGACGGCGCAGCGCTTCGACCTCGAGATCGCCGGCGTGATCGAGAACATGTCCGGCTTCACGACCCCGACCGGCGAGCGCTTCACGATCTTCGGCGAGGGCGGCGGCCAGCTGCTCGCGGACGAGCTCGACGTGCCGCTGCTGGGCAAGGTACCGCTACAGGAGGAGCTGCGCGTCTGCGCCGACGAGGGCCGCCCGCTGGTCCTCGAGGACCCCGACGCCCCGGCGTCCCAGGCGCTCTACCACGCCGCCCGCGGCGTGATCGCGGCAACCCCGCAGCAGCTGGCCGTGCTGCAGGAGCCGTCCGGCCCGCCCGTGCCGGAGGTCACCGGCACGGCGCTGCCCATGGCTCGATAGCTAGCCGGCCTGCTTGAAGTAGTCGGCGTTGACCTGAATGTAGCTCTCCCACTCGCCGGGCAGCTGGTCCTCGGCGAAGCAGGCGTCCACGGGGCAGGCCTCGACGCAGGCGTCGCAGTCGATGCACTCCTCGGGATCGATGTAGAGCTGCTTTACGTTGTCGTAGTCGGCCTCCTCGGGGGTCGGGTGGATGCAGTCCACCGGGCAGACCTCCACGCAGGAGTTGTCCTTCGTGTCGATGCAGGGTTCGGCGATGACGTAGGCCATGAAGGTGTGGATTCTATCGTTGGGCCATCGCGCCCGACCCCTTCGTTGAGTCCTTCACCGGCCTCGTGGCGGCCCGTGCCCTGAGCACCGCGACCATGCTCGGGGTCTTCGATGCCCTGCACGAGGAGCCGGCGGAGCCGGCCGAGCTGGCCGAGCGGCTCTCGCTCGATCCGCTCGGCGCGGAGACCCTCCTGACCACGCTGCTGACGCTCGGCTACCTCGAGCAGGAGGGCGATCGCTTCGCCAACAGCGCCGTGTCCGACCGGCTGCTGGTGCGCTCCTCGCCCGAGTCAATCGCCACCTTCGTCGGCGCCCAGGGCGACCTGCACTGGCAGGTGCTCGCCCTGCTGCCCGAGGCGGTGCGCGACGGCACGGCCTACGCCATGCACGAGGAGCGCCGCGACGACGCGGCCCGCTGGGAGGCCTACATCCGCGGCCTGTTCGAGATCTCGCGGCCCGAGCACGAGGCGAACGCGGCGCTGGTGCCCGTGGAGGACGCGCGGCGGCTGGTGGACGTGGCCGGCGGCCACGGCGGCTTCGCGATGGCCATGTGCCGCCGCCATCCGCGCCTCGAGGCGACCGTGCTCGACCTGCCGCCCAGCGCCTCCGTGGGGCGGGAGATCGTGGCCGAGCAGGGCTTCGCCGAGCGGGTCTCGTTCCGCGAGGGCGATGTGTTCGAGCTCGGCCTGGGCGAGGGCCGTGCGCGAGGGGCCGGGCTCGGCCCGGACCGGAGCGATCCGGGCCATGCGCGAGGGGCCGGGCTCGGCCCGGACCGGAGCGATCCGATTCTCGACGCCGTCTCGGTCTTCAACCTGATCCACCACCTGTCGGAGGAGCGCGACCGGGAGCTGTGCCGCATGGCTCGCGCGGCGCTGCGGCCGGGAGGATGCCTCGTGATCGGCGACTCGGCCCGGCCGGAGCCGGGCGAGCGGGTCTCCGAGCACGGCGCGATCTCCTCGCTCTTGTTCTACGCCTGGAGCCACTCGCGGAACTTCAAGCCGTCGGAGATCCGCGGCTGGATGGAGGAGGCCGGCTTCGACGAGGTGACCACCCACCGCAACGAGCGCTCGCCGTGGCGCGTGGTGGTCGTCGGGCGATGATCCTCCTCACCGGGGCCACCGGGACGATCGGCTCCGCCCTGCTGAGGCGGCTCACCGCGGCGGGCGAGCCCGTGCGCTGTCTGGTGCGCGACCCGCGCCGGCTGGGCGACCAGCGCGTGCGCGTGCAGATCGCGCTCGGCGACCTGGCCGACCCGCCCTCGTTTCGCAACGCGCTGCGGGGAGTGGACACGGTCGTCCACCTGGCCGCGGCGATCCGCGACGAGCCGCGCAGCTCGCTCGAGGAGCTGAACGCCGTGGCCACGCTGCGCCTCGTTCGCGCGGCCGAGCGCGCCGGGGGGCGCCGCTTCGTCTTCTTCTCGGCGATGGGAGCCCGTCACCACTCGCGCACGCGCTTCTTCCGGGCGAAGGCGCTGGCCCAGCAGGCCGTCGAGGCGTCGCCGCTCGAGACGACCGTCTTCCGGCCCTCGATCGTCTATGCCCCCGGCGATCCCTGGCTGACGCTGCTCGAGCGCTTCTCCTACCTGCCGGCGATCCCCGTCTCCGGCTCGGGGCGCGCGCTCTACCAGCCGATCTGGGCCGAGGATGTGGCCGACTGCGTGGTGGCCTCCCTGATGGCGTCGGCGTCGGGCCCGCGCCGGCGCTCGTTCGAGCTGGCCGGCCCGGACACGCTCGCCTACGACGACATCGTGCGCGCTGCGCTGCACCCGACCGGCCGGCGCCGGCCGCTCCTGCACGTGCCGCTGCCGCTGGTGCGGGCCTCGCTGCGGGCGCTGCGCAAGCTGGGCGGCCCGAAGGTGTTCGCCACCTGGGAGGAGGCGGAGCTGATGGAGGAGCCGATGACGAGCGAGCGCGGGACGACCGACGCGGAGTCGCTCGGAGTGCGCCCGCTCGCGATGGCGAGCGTGCTGGGGTCATCGTGAGCCCGGCCGCAGCCGTGACGAGCCATACACTCGCCCGCAGTGAAGGCACCGCTGGACGAGCCGGAGTTTCGCCGCTGGCGCGAGGAGGCCGACCGCGCCATGGGCGGTGCGCGCCGGGAGGCTGAGGCGGCCAACCACAACTGGTCGTGCTTCTTGGCCGAGCAGGCGGCTCAGCTCGCGGCGAAGGCGCTGCTGCACGGGCTCGGTCGCGCCCCCTGGGGGCACGACGTCGAGGCGTTGGTCCAGTCGCTCGGCGAGTCCGGCGTCGCGCTGCCCGACGAGGTCGTCGCCGCCGCACGGCTCCTGGCGCGCCACTACATACCGGCGCGCTACCCCGACGCGCATCCGGCGTCCTCGCCCGGGAGCCGCTACGTCGCCGACGACTCAGACGCGGCGCTGGCCGCCGCCGCCGTGCTGCTGCGCTTCGTCGACGGCACTTGGGAGAGCTTCGGATGACCTCCCCGCTCGAGCAGCGCCATGCCGAGCGCGAGCGCTTGGTCGAGCTCGCCCGCGACCATGCCCGCCGGCTCGCCCGCCGGCTGCCTCTCTGCCAAGCCGCCGTCGTCGGCTCGGTCGCGCGCGGTGACTTCAACGTCTGGAGCGACGTGGACGTAGTGGTCGTCGCCGACGAGCTGCCCGAGCGGGCGCTCGACCGTCTCGAGCTCCTGATGGAAGGTCGTCCGCCTCGCGTCGAGGTGATCGGCTTCACGCCGGCCGAGCTTCGCGACGCGCGCCGGCGCCGCAATCCGCTGGCGATAGAGCTCGACAGCATCGGGATCCCGCTCCTGTAGGACGTCGAGGGCCCGGCGGATGGCCGGGCCCTCGCTGCTGCCGCTCCCCGGCCACCGGCCAGGCATCGGCGGGGGTCCGGGGG
>JBOGXS010000368.1:0-4662 GCA_050693815.1 Thermoleophilaceae bacterium
AACGCGTTCGCTACCCTTCGCCGCCGCCATGACCCATGCCTCACTCAAGTACCTCCTGTCCCTGGCCGTCGCCGGGCTCGGCGCAGCGGCGATCGCCGGCTGCGGAAACGAGATCCCGCCCGGCGCCGTCGCCAAGGTGGGCGAGCACACGATCACCCAGGACGAGTTCGAGCGCTGGATGACCACCGCCGTCAAGGGCCAGGCCCAGGGCGCCAAGGCCGTGGTGCCCGATCCGCCCGAGTTCACCACGTGCGTGGCCGCCAAGAAGGACCAGCCGACGCCAGAGGGCCAGACCCAGCAGTCCGACGGCGCGCTGAAGAAGCAGTGCAAGCAGGAGTACGAGACGCTGAAGGGCGAGGTCATGCAGTTCCTGATCCAGGCCCAGTGGGTGCAGCAGGAGGCCGAGGAGCAGGGCATCGAGGTCGGCGACAAGGCCGTCCAGAAGTCCTTCGAGGACCAGAAGAAGGCGGCCTTCCCCACCGACAAGGCCTACCGGGACTTCCTCGAGAACTCGGGCATGACCGAGGAGGACATCCTCTTCCGCGTGCGGCTCGACCAGCTCCAGCAGAAGCTGACGCAGAAGGTCACCGAGGACGCGAAGAAGGTCTCCGACGAGGACGTCCAGCAGTACTACGACAAGAACGAGAAGCGCTTCGCCCAGCCCGAGCGCCGCGACCTGCGGGTGGTCCTGACCAGGACCGAGGCCAAGGCCGACCAGGCGCGCGAGGCGCTGAGGGACGGCCAGGCGTGGAAGAGGGTCGTCAAGCGCTTCTCGATCGACGAGGCCTCGAAGGCCCAGGGCGGCCTGCTGCCGGGGGTGGCCAGGGGCCAGCAGGACAAGGCGCTCGAGGACGCGGTCTTCGGCGCCCGCAAGGGTGCGCTCGAGGGGCCGGTCAAGACCCAGTTCGGCTGGTACGTGTTCGAGGTGGCCAAGGTCATCCCGGCCTCGCAGCAGTCGCTCGAGCAGTCCAAGGACACGATCCGCAACCTGCTGCGCTCGGAGCGCCAGCAGAAGGCGCTGGACGAGTTCATCAAGGACTTCCGCGAGTCCTACAAGGACGAGACCGAGTGCGCCGAGGACTTCCGCGTGGCCGAGTGCGCCAACGCTCCAAAGGAGGAGAGCGACACCGGTCCGGCCTCGGGCGGCAACCCCGGCGGCCAGCCGCAGCCGCAGCCCACGCAGCCGCAGCCGGTTCCCGAGCAGTAGTGCCCGACGATCTCGCAGCCGCCCTCGCGCGGTTGGACGAGGTCACGAGGCTGCTGCGCCGGGAGTGCCCCTGGGACCGGGAGCAGGACGAGCGCTCGATCGTGCCGCATACCGTGGAGGAGGCCTACGAGCTGGCCGACGCAGCGTACTCGGGGGACGACGCCAAGCTGCTCGACGAGCTGGGGGACGTGCTGTTCCAGGTCTACTTCCTCTCGCTGCTGCTCGAGGAGCGAGGCGCCGGCAGCCTCGCCGAGGTGGCCGACCACTGCCGGGCGAAGCTGATCCGCCGCCACCCGCACGTGTTCGGCGATCGCGCGGCCGAGACGGCCGGAGAGGTGGTCCGCAACTGGGACCAGATCAAGCGAGACCAGGAGGGCGAGGGCGAGGTCTTCGGGGCGATCCCGGAGACGCTGCCCTCGACCCTGTACGCGAAGAAGGTCCTGCGGCGCGCGCGCAGCGCGGGACACGAGTGGGGCGGTCCCGGGGATGATCCGGGCGAGCGGCTGCTGGCCGCCGTGCAGGCCGCCGTGGAGGCGGGCGCCGACCCGGAGCTCGCCCTGCGCCGGGCGGCGGATCGATTCAGGGGCGAGGTGGACGGAGCTTGAGCCACATCGAGAGAGTGCACGCGCGGCAGATCGTGGACAGCCGGGGCAACCCGACCGTCGAGGTCGACGTCCTACTGAAGTCGGGCGCGGCGGGGCGCGCCGCGGTGCCGTCCGGCGCCTCCACGGGCGAGTTCGAGGCCGTCGAGCTGCGCGACGGCGGCGGGGCGTGGGGTGGCAAGGGCGTGTCGACGGCCGTCGCCAACGTGAACGGGGAGCTGGCGGACGCGGTGCGCGGGCTGGACCCCGCGGACCAGCCCGGTCTCGACCGTGCCATGGTCGAGCTGGACGGAACGCCGAACAAGGGGCG
Source organism: Thermoleophilaceae bacterium (assembly GCA_050693815.1). Classification (GTDB taxonomy): domain Bacteria; phylum Actinomycetota; class Thermoleophilia; order Solirubrobacterales; family Thermoleophilaceae; genus JACVRW01. The sequence continues at coordinate 2,120 of JBOGXS010000368.1, forward strand.
CCTCGGGGCCAACGCGATCCTGGGGGTGTCGCTGGCCGCCGCCAAGGCCGCCGCGGCGGAGGTCGGCCTGCCGCTCTGGCGCTACCTCGGCGGCGAGGCCGCCCACGTGCTGCCCGTGCCGATGATGAACGTGCTGAACGGCGGCGCCCACGCCGACAACAGGGTGGACTTCCAGGAGTTCATGGTCGTGCCGGTGGGGGCGCCCAGCTTCGCCGAGGCGATGCGCACCGGCTCAGAGGTCTTCCATGCCCTGAAGCGCACGCTGCACGACCGCGGCCTGGCCACGGCCGTGGGCGACGAGGGCGGCTTCGCCCCCGACCTCGACTCGAACGAGGCCGCGCTCCAGGCGCTGATCGAGGGGATCGAGGCCGCCGGCTACCGGCCCGGCGATGACGTGGCGATCGCCCTCGACCCGGCCACCAGCGAGATCCACGACGGCGGCGCCTACGTGCTCGAGCACGAGGGCCGCAGCCTGGACTCGTCGGAGCTCGCCGACTACTGGGCAGACCTCGCCTCCCGCTATCCGGTGGTCTCGATCGAGGACGGATTGGACGAGGAGGACTGGGACGGCTGGCGGACGCTCACCGAGCGGATCGGCGATCGCGTCCAGCTGGTCGGCGACGACCTGTTCGTCACGAGCACCGAGCGCCTCAGGCGCGGCATCGAGTCGGGCGTGGCCAACTCGATTCTCGTCAAGGTCAATCAGATCGGCACGCTGAGCGAGACGCTCGAGGCCATCCAGACCGCGCGCGAGGCCGGCTACACGGCGGTGATGTCACACCGGTCCGGCGAGACCGAGGACACCACGATCGCCGACCTGGCCGTGGCCACCGGCTGCGGCCAGATCAAGACCGGGGCGCCCTCGCGCTCCGATCGCGTGGCGAAGTACAACCAGCTGCTGCGCATCGAGGAGGCGCTGGGCGACGACGCGACCTATCCGGGGCGGAGCGTCTTTCGCTCGGCCGCGACCGGTTCTTCCGAGTCGGCGCCCGGTGCTTAAGGATTCCTCAGGATCGAGTGGTCGCCGATCCGTCGCCACACGATGTGTGGCTCGCCGCGAACAGCCTCCCGCCCATACGCGAAGGTGGCGCGTCCGTCTGGTGCAAAGCTCAGCTCCCAGACACCGGGCGCGCCCTCCACGCGCTTCACGCGAAGTTGCGGCGGGAAGGCGGGTGGCTTCGCTCGCAGAGCGCCGATGAACGCAGGCAGTGCCGCCAAGAAGGCGCGCTGGAGCTCGCGGGATAGGCGGCGAAACTCGCGGTCAAACCGCGCCCGTCGCTCGAAGGTGGGCACGAGCTACTGCGGGTCGTGCGGAGCAAGATCGTCCTCGCTCGCGGCAACGCGCTCAAGGTGCTCGATGAACTCCTCGTCGTGGAACACCTTGCCCTCCGCGTCGGCGATTACCACCGAAAGTCGCTCGCGCTCGGGCTCCAGGACCAGCGCACCGTTCGGGCGCCGCTCGGCGATGACGTACGAGCCGGCGACGCCCGGCTCGGTCAAGGTCACCTTCGCTGGCTCATCCATTGTGGTTGATTTTGCCACGGCGAGCCCGTCGCGCCCAACAAGCCGGCACCGACGGCCGCCGATGGCCGCTTGCAGCCCATGCCCGCCGCCCGCCCCTGGGCTGGGCGAGGAACCCTGAGGAGCGCGATCGCTACTTCTCCCCAGACTGGCTGCGAACCGTCCGCGACGTGCCGCCGAAGGTGGGCTACTTCGTCGCCGCGCGAGTCGTCGAGCGCCTCCGCGAGCGGCTGTCCCTGGCAGAGCTGGCACGACTACGCCCCGGCGAGGCACTCGACCTGGCCGCCGACACCCTCGCCTAGCCTCCGGCGCAAGCCGCTTCCTAGGGAAGCCCCTCGATCACGTAGGCGCGCTCGCCCTGACGCACCATGCCGAGGCGGCGGGCCTCCCGCTCCAGCGCGCCCGGGTCGCGCAGCGCGCGCACCCGCCGCTTCAGCTGGCGGTTCTCCTCGGTGAGCTGCCGTAGCTCCTCGCGCTGGGCGGCCGCCGTGCGCGACTGCTGCCACCAGTGCTTGGCGGGCGAGAGGTAGAGCAGGAGGATGACCACGAGCGTGCCCAGCAGGGCCACGCGGCCGAGCCGATCCCAGCGGATGCTCGTGCGGCGGCGAGCTTGCATCCGGACCTCCTTCGCTCCTTTCGCCACGTGTCCTCTACATTCGGGCCTTCGCATGGCCTACGCCGTCGAGAACGCGCTCTACCAGTGGAGGGAAGGCGAGCGCCGGGTCGCCGCAACGCCCGAGCCCGCCCGCTTCGACCTCGACCGCGCCGCCGACCAGGTGGTGGACCAGCTGCGCAAGCGGCTCGGCTCCAGCTTCGTGCTCGACGAGCTGGCCGACCTGTACGGCGAGGGGACGGACTGGGCGACCGAGCTGGCCGCCCGCCACGCAGCGGGCACGGACGCCGCGACCGTGGTGGACGCCGCCTTCGCCCGCTACGCGCGCGAGGCGTCGAACTACGCGGGCGGCGTGGCGCGCGAGCGCCACAGCAAGCCCTAGCCCGCTGCTGCGCTAGTCGTCGTCCTC
>JBOGXS010000369.1:0-7494 GCA_050693815.1 Thermoleophilaceae bacterium
GCAGGGGGCCGCCGGGCGCGGGCGGCAGGGGGCCGCCAGGCACAAGCGCGTGGCAGCAGGAGCCGGGCCGCTCCAGGCGCTCGCCTTCGCGGGCGGCATGCTCGCCCTGCTCGCCGCGCTCGTCTCCCCCCTCGACGGCCTCGGCGAGGACTATCTCTTCTCCGCCCACATGGTCCAGCACGTGCTGCTGGGCGACATCGCGCCACTGCTGGTCCTGCTCGGCCTCTCGCGCGTGATCATGCGTCCGGCCACGCGCCGGCTGATGCGGCTCGAGCGCGTGCTCGGGCCGCTCGCGAGTCCGGCCACCGGGATCGCCATCTGGCTCGCGCTGATGTACCTGTGGCACGTCCCCGCCCTCTACGACGCCGCCGCACAGAACGCCGGGGTGCACCTGCTCGAGCACACGTCGTTCTTCGCCGCCGGCGTCGCGCTCTGGTGGCCGCTGATCCAGCCCGTGCCAATGCGCCGGCGTTTGACCGGCATGCAGCCGCTCGCCTACATCGGGGCGGCGAAGGCCGGACTGGCCGCCCTCGGCCTCTACCTGGCCTGGAGCTCGACCCCGCTCTACCCCCACTACGAGACCACGCCGCGCATCTGGGGGCTGAGCCCCACCGAGGACCAGAACGTGGGCGGCGTGATCATGATGGTCGAGCAGTCGTTCACCCTGGTGCTCGTGATGGTCGCCCTGTTCGTGCGGATGCTGGCGCAGAGCGAGGAGGAGGAGCGGCGCCGCGAGCGGCTGGAGGAGCGAGACGAGGCGGCCGCCAGCGCGCGCTGACTCGGTCGCCGGTTCGAGTGCTGACCAACGATCCGACCGCCGGCCGGCGCCGCGTTTCCTTCCATGACGAGGAAAATCCGAACCGGCGGGGGGCTATCCCTCGAGCAGCTCGCCATCGGCGATCTCGCGCGGGCCATCCACGTGCACGGATCCGCGCACCGCCACGCCCCGGCCGAAGCTCACGTCCCCCTCCACCGAGAGCCGCTCGCAGTCGACCAGCGAGGGCGGTCCGTGCGGGAAGCGAGGCTCGAAGTCTCCCATCAGCTTGAAGAACTCGGGGTCCAGCGACACCGCGGGGATCGCCCCGTCATGCGCCGGGCGCACCGTGAAGTCGTCGTGGAGCAGGTAGGCGTCCGAGCGCACCACGAGCAGGTCGTTCGTGGTCTTCACCGGGGCGAAGCGCCAGCGCGGCACGCGCAGCGCGGCGGCCCCCTCGAACACGCCGATGGCCGCCCCCATCGCCGTCTCCAGCTGGACCACGGCGGGTGAGGCGGAGTCGCCCGGGTCGACCGTCTTGCGATTCGCGATCATCGGCAGCTCCAGCACGCCGTCGCGATCCGCCAGGGTCCGCTCCAGCGCGCGCAGGTCGACCCAGATGTTGTTGCAGTTGAAGAAGCGGTGGCGCGAGACGTCCTCGAAGGCATCCCTGTCCTCGTCGGGGGTCTGCGCGGTCTCCCGCAGCACGAGCCCGCCGTCGAAGCGCCGCCGCGCCAGGTGCCCGCCCTTGCGGTCCCCCTGCGTGCGGACGGTGGACTCCGACAGGAACGGGAGCTCCTCGCGCGCGAACCAGTCGAGGATGCGGGGCTCCAGCACCGCGCCCAGGTTGTCCGAGTTCGACAGGAACAGGTAGCGGTAGCCGCGCTCGAGCAGCCCCGCGAGCATGCCGGAGGCCGCCAGCGAGGTGTACACGTCGCCGTGGCCCGGGGGCGCCCACTCGAGCGCCGGATCGGCCGGCCAGCTGACCGGCTCGTAGCCCTCCTCGAGCAGCTTCGGCACCCTGCCCTGCGTGAAGTCGAGCGGCAGGTCGTCGACCTGGAGATCCGGATAGCGCTCGAGCGCGGCCAGCGTGTCGTCGCGCGTGGCGAAGCTGTTCATGAGCATCAGCGGGATCCGGGCCCCGTACCGCTCGCGCAGGTGGAGCACCTGGCGCACCATCACGTCGAGGAAGGTGAGCCCGTCCTTGACCTCGAGCAGCGACTTCGCCCTGGTCATCCCCATGCTCGTGCCGAGCCCGCCGTTCAGCTTGAGCACTACCACGTGGTCGAGCGCGGCGCCGTCGCCGGCGGGCAGCCGCTCGGCGTCGGGCAGCTCGTCGAGCGTCTCGAGCTCCGACTCGGGCAGCGTTCCCTGCTCGCCGGCGCGCAGGCGCCGCTCGTAGCGGGCGAAGGTCTCGACGGCGCTCTCGGGCAGACCCTCGGCGCGCATCTTCTCCACGGCGGCGCTCATCGGGCCGCCGATCCTAGTGCTGCCCGCCGAAAGCACCATCGATGATCGGGCGAGCCGGGAACATGGCTGACAAGCTCGTCCTGAAGGATGACTCGGCGCTCGCCACGGTCCTCTCCCATCTCGCGGGCCACCGCCGCGCTGCTGGACGCCGGGGCGCTAGTACGCGTGTACTAGACGGAGCGGCGCGGGGGATCGCCCGCACGGCGAAAACCACGCCCGCCCTGGCGGCGGCGTGAGCGAAGTGGCGGCGCGACCGCCGCGAACAGGATCCCTCCGGAAGCGACCAGCGCGAGAAACGGGCCGATCTTGCGCTCCACCTCCACGGAGTCGCCTCCGGTGGCGGAGAGCTCGGATTCGGGCAGGTCGATGAGGCCCAGAAGGCTCAACGCCAGGCCCGCCGCGCCTGCGATCAAGACCGGGCGGGTGGACGCCCCGGGGCGGGCCATGGAGATGCCTCCGGCCATCGCGGCCAGCGCGGCGAGGCAGAGCAGCACGTCCATCACGGACATCGTCTGCCAGGCGCTCTGGCTGTTGCCCGCGGCCACCCCGGCCGTCACGACCTCCACGCCGTACCAGGGCACGAAGAGCGACTCCAGCAGGACGAGGCCGCCGGCGGCGGCGAGCACGCCGTGAAAGCGGCGGTGCATGCGCCGAGGTTAGAGACTCAGGCGGCGGCCACGGCGGCGCCCGAGGGCAGCTCGAAGCGGCCCGCGACCTCCGCCAGGATGCCCAGCATCGCGTCCGTGGCCGGCGAGCGGTAGCGGCCCGCCAGGGTGGCGGCGGCGATCCTGCGGGCCGGGGCGCCGCGGCCCAGGGAGCGGACCACAATGTCCTCGCGCACGTTGGTGAGCGCCAGGCTGGGCAGCAGCGAGATGCCCACGCCCGCGGCGATCAGCCCCTGCACGACGTTGTAGTCGTCGGACTGGAAGCCGATCCTCGGCTCGAAGCCGGCCGCCGCGCAGGCGGCCACGTGCAGCCCGCCGCACCAGCTCCGCGCGCCGGACTCCTGGATCCAGGTCTCGCCGGCCAGATCGTGGAGCCGCACCCGCGGCTTGCGCGCCAGCCGATGGTCGTGCGGCAGGGCCAGGTACAGCGGGTCCTCGATCAGCTGGTGGAGCTCGATCCCCTCGTATAGGCGCTCGAACTCGGGCTGGTTCAGCTCGCGATACTCGAACACGAGCGCCACCTCCAGCTCGGCCGCCCGGAGCATCTGGGCCGCATCGTCGGGCTCCTGCTCCACGAAGGTCAGCTCGACCTCGGGGTGTCGGTCGGTGAAGAGCGCCACGGCCGGCGGCAGCAGCGACGCCCCCGCCGTGGGGAAGGAGGCGAGCCGGACGCGACCGCCGCGCACACCGGCCATCGCCTCGAGCTCGGCCTCCGCGGCGGCGAGTCGCGCGAGCACCACCTCGGCGTGCTCCACGAGCGCGGCGCCCGCCTCTGTGAGCCGCACGCCGCGGCTGGTGCGGTCCACGAGCGTGGCCCCCGCGCGCTTCTCGAGCGCCGCGATCTGCTGCGAGACGGCGGGCTGGGTGTAGGACAGCGAGTCGGCCGCGGCGGAGAACGAGCCCTGCTCGGCGACCTCCTTGAGGACCTTCAGCTGCTTGACGTCGAGCATAACGACAGCTTATCGAAGCCAGCAGAAGTACGAATTTGAACTTATGGGCGCGATGGCCGATTATGTTCGAGGAACGTCAAACCGACCAAGGGAGCCAGATGACCGACAGGACGCTCACCATCCGCCGTGCTGATGCCTCCGACTCGACCGCCCTGGTGCGCTTGGCGGCGCTTGACAGCGCCTCCCCACCCACGGGCGAAGCGCTGCTCGCCGAGGTCGGCGAGGAGCTGTGGGCCGCGCTCGAGCTCGAGTCCGGGACCGCGATCGCGGATCCGTTTCACCCCACCGCCGACCTCGTGGACCTGCTCCGCCTGCGGGCTTCGCTGATCGGAGGCGAGGACCGGCGCGAGCGGAGCCTGCGCGCGCGCCTGCTGCCGCGTGCGGCGTAGCCGCCTCCGGGTCAGACCCCTTGAGTCGCCCGGACTTAAGGGGTCTGACCCCTTGAGTCGCTCGGACTTAGATCCGCGCCCCAGGAGCTCAGGTAGCGCTCCTGCTCGGGCGTGAGCGCGTCGATCGCGACGCCGAGCGACTCCAGCTTGAGGCGGGCGATCTCGGCGTCGATCGCGTTCGGCACGTCGAGCACGCGGTGCTCGAGATCGTCGCCGTGCGCGGCCAGGTGCTCCACCGCCAGAGCCAGGTTGGCGAAGCTCATGTCCATCACCGCCGCGGGGTGGCCCTGCCCCGCGGCCAGGTTGACCACCCGGCCCTGCGCCAGCAGGTTGAGTCGGCGCCCGCCCAGGTCGTACTGCTCCACGAGCGGCAGCACCTGCCGGACCTGGCCGCCGGCCAGCTCGCGCAGGTCCGGCAGGTCGATCTCCACGTCGAAGTGGCCCGCGTTGGCGAGCACCGCGCCGTCCTTCATGCGCTCCATGTGCTCGCGCCGCAGGGCGCCGGTGGAGCCGGTCGCGGTCACGAACAGGTCGCCGCGCTCGGCGGCCTCGAGCGCCGGCATCACCTCGTAGCCGTCCATGCGCGCCTCGAGCGCGGGCAGCGGGTCCACCTCGCAGACGATCATGTGCGCGCCCGCGCCGCGGGCGCGCTGGGCGATCCCCCTCCCCGTGGCCCCGTAGCCCAGCAGCACGAGCGTGCGGCCGGCGAGCAGCAGGTTGGTGGCCCGCAGGATGCCGTCGAGGGCCGACTGGCCGGTGCCGTAGCGGTCGTTGAAGGTGCGCTCGGTGCGCGACTCGTTCACGGCGACCACCGGGCAGAGCAGCTTGCCCTCGGCCTCGAGCCTTCGGAGCCGCAACAGCCCCGTGGTGGTCTCCTCGGCGCCGCCGCGCACGGGCCGCTCCCACTGGTGCAGCAGCATCAGCAGGTCGGCGCCGTCGTCGAGCGTGATGTCGGGACCCCACTCCGCGAGCGCCCCGACGTGCTTGGCGTACGTGTCCGCGTCCTCGCCGCGACGGGCCTGAACCGGAACGCCCTCGTCGACCAGCGCCGCCGCCACCTCGTCCTGGGTGGTCAGCGGGTTGGCGGAGCAGAGCGCCGCCTGCGCGCCGCCTGCGATCAGCGCCTCCATCAGGTTCGCCGTCTCCGCCGTGACGTGCAGGCAGGCCGCGACCTTGGTGCCGTCGAGCGGACGCTCCTCGGCAAAGCGCTCGCGGATCGAGCGCAGGACCGGCATCTGGCCCTCGGCCCACTCGACCCGCGCCCGCCCGGCGGAGGCGCGCGACGGGTCCGCGATGTCCGACTCAAGCCGGCCAGGCATCAGCGGGGGTCCGGGGGCGCGAGCCCCCGGTCAGGATCGGTAATGGTCCGACTTGTAGGGCCCCTCCACCGGCACGCCGATGTAGGCGGCCTGCTCGGGCCTGAGCTCGGTCAGCCGCGCGCCGAGCGCGTCGAGGTGCAGCCGGGCCACCTTCTCGTCGAGGTGCTTGGGCAGCACGTAGACCTGCCTCTCGTACCGGTCGTTCTTCGCGAACAGCTCGATCTGGGCGATCGTCTGGTTCGTGAACGAGTTCGACATCACGAAGCTGGGGTGGCCGGTGGCGTTACCCAGGTTGAGCAGCCGGCCCTCCGACAGCACGATGATCGAGTGCCCGTCGGCGAAGCGCCACTCGTCGACCTGGGGCTTGACGTTCACGCGCTCGACCCCCGGCAGCCGCGCCAGCGCGGCCATGTCGATCTCGTTGTCGAAGTGGCCGATGTTGCCCACGATCGCCTGGTGCTTCATCCGCTCCAGGTGCTCGGCGCGGATCACGTCGCGGTTGCCGGTTGCCGTGACGAAGATGTCGGCGGTCTCGACCACGTCCTCGAGCGTGACCACCTGGTAGCCGTCCATCGCCGCCTGGAGCGCGCAGATCGGATCGATCTCGGCGACCAGCACGCGGGCGCCCTGGCCGCGCAGCGACTGCGCGCAGCCCTTGCCGACGTCGCCGTAGCCGCAGATCAGCGCGGACTTGCCGGCGAGCATCACGTCGGTGGCACGGTTGATCCCGTCGACCAGCGAGTGCCGGCAGCCGTAGAGGTTGTCGAACTTCGACTTGGTCACCGAGTCGTTGACGTTGATCGCACCGAACAGCAGCGTGCCGGCCTCCTGCATCTCGTAGAGCCGGTGCACGCCGGTGGTGGTCTCCTCGGTCACGCCCCTGACGCCCTCGCCGACGCGGGTCCACTTCTGCGGGTCCTCCGACAGCGTCCGCTGCAGCAGGCGCAGCACCACCTGGAGCTCCTCGGACTCGGCCGAGGCGGGGTCCGGCACCGCGCCGGCGCGCTCGTACTCGGCGCCCTTGTGCACGAGCAGGGTGGCGTCGCCGCCGTCGTCGAGGATCATGTTGGGGCCGTCGTGGCCCGGCCACGTGAGCGCCTGCTCGGTGCACCACCAGTACTCCTCGAGCGTCTCGCCCTTCCAGGCGAACACGGGGATGCCCGCGGCGGCGATCGCGGCTGCGGCGTGGTCCTGGGTGGAGAAGATGTTGCAGCTGGCCCAGCGCACCTCGGCGCCGAGGGCGGCGAGCGTCTCGATCAGCACGGCGGTCTGCACGGTCATGTGCAGCGAGCCGGTGATGCGGGCGCCCGCGAGCGGCTGCGGCGCGCCGTACTCGGCGCGCATGGCCATGAGGCCGGGCATCTCGTGCTCGGCGAGGGTGATCTCCTTGCGGCCGAACTCGGCCAGCGACAGGTCGGCGACCTTGAAGTCCTGCCCGGTCGCGGTCTCGGTGATGGTCATGCGGCGGCGTTCTCCGTGACTGTGGTTGGCGTAGTGCGCGAGGGCGCGGGCTGGCCCGCGCCGGAGCGATCGCTTCCGAGGGCGAGCAGGCGCTCGTGCTTCTCCTGCTCCCAGCGCAGCCAGTCGCCCGACGCGACCCCCTCGGGCAGCTGCGGGCTCTCCTCGAACCACCGCTCGAGCTCGACGCGCAGCTCGGGATCCGAGGCGAGGCGCTTGGCGAAGGCCACGTCCGACAGCGCGCAGTCGAACCGGGCGAGCAGCTCGCGCAGCGTGCGCAGGCGCTGCAGCTCACCCGGCCCGAAGACGCGGTAGCCGGACGGCGTGCGCGGGACCTCGATCAGGCCGGCGCTCTCGATGTAGCGCAGCATTCGCGACGACCACCCCGTGGTCGACGCCGCCTGGTTGATCGTGAGGCCCTCCATCGCGCGAGGCAAAGCTTAACACGATTGTGTCAAGGTTGTCCTGGGCGCCCGGACCGCGCTCAGG
>JBOGXS010000370.1:0-4803 GCA_050693815.1 Thermoleophilaceae bacterium
GCGAGCGCGGGGCGGCCCTCGACGCCCCCGGCGCCCGCCGAGCCGCAGCCGGAGGCCGCCGAAGTCATGACGTAGTGGTCGTCGCGCGAGAGCTCGCGAGCCGGCCGGCCGCCGCCGCGGACGGCGCGACCGTTCTCGAGCGCCTGCTCGACGAGGTGATCGGCGAGCAGGGTGGGCCCGTGCCCGCCGACGCCCTGGCCGCCGCTGGCGCGCTCGCCGGGCTCGACTCGGTCGAGCTGGGCCCGCTCGTGCGCTCGTGCTCGATGCGCCTGGCCGCCGAGAACGTGCTGGACCAGGTGCGTCGCTCTCGCGACGTCGGCGCCGCCGCCGACCCCGACCCGCTGCTGGCGGCGGTCTCGCGCCTGCGCGACGGAGCCGCGGCGGCGGAGGTGCGCCTCGTGCTCACCGCCCATCCCACCGACATCGCGCGCCGCTCGGTCCTGACCAAGCAGCGCTCGGTGGCCGATGCGCTCGAGCGCCTCGCCGAGCGCGCGCCCGGGCTTCGCGAGCGCGAGCGCCTGGAGGACGAGATCCGCGAGGCGCTCGCGATCTGGTGGGACACCAACGAGCTGCGCGCGATGCGTCCTCGGGTGGCGGACGAGGTCAGGCGCAAGCTGTGGTTCTTCGAGAACGCCCTGTTCGACGCCGCCGGCGAGCTGGCCTGCGCCTACGCGCGGCTGGCCGGCGACGAGGGCGCGCCGGCGCCGCCTCCGGTGCGCTTCGCGAGCTGGGCGGGAGCCGACATGGACGGGAACCCGAACGTGGGGCCGGCGACGATCCTCGCCACGCTGCGCGCCCATCGCGAGCTGGCGCTGCGGCTGCTGGCGGAGCGGGTGGCGCCGCTGCGCAAGGCGTTCTCCCAGGCCGGTGAGGCCGTCGCTCCGAGCCACGAGCTGCGCGACTCGCTGGCCCGCGACGAGCGCGAGCTGCCGCTGACGGTCGCCCACCTCGCCGAGCACTACCCGCACGAGGCGTGCGAGCCGCTGCGCCGCAAGCTCGCCTTCGTCGAGGTGCGCCTGCGGCACACGCTCGCCGAGGCGCGCGGCGAGCACCCGCCCGAGCCCGGCTACGGCAGCTCGGGCGAGCTGCTGGCCGACCTGCTCGCCATCCGCACGAGCCTCGGATCGCGGATGGTCGCGCGGGGACGCATAGAGCGTCTCGTCTGGCAGACGCGGATCTTCGGCTTCCACCTCGCCACCCTGGAGGTGCGCGACAACGCTCCGGAGCTCCAGGAGGCCTGCCGGGCGCTCGTGCCCGGCTACGCCGCCGCGCAGCGCGAGCCGGAGCGCTGCGCCCTGCTCACCAGGGCCTGTCTCGACCGCGCTGCGCCGCCACGCGAGCCGGTCCCCGGGCCGCGCGCCGCCGGGACCTTCGACGCCGTCGCCGAGGCGGTGCTCGGCTACGGCGAGGCCGCGGTCGACACGTTCATCGCCTCCAACGCCGAGCGGCCGTCGGACGTGCTGTGCGCGCTGTGGCTGGCGCGGCGAAGCGGCCTCTTCGAGCCCGACTCGAGCAGCGCCGGCGCGGGCCGGACGTCCTCCCGGCTCGAGCTCGTCCCCCTCTTCGAGCGGCGCGTGCCGCTGCGGGAGGCCACCGAGACGATGGGCGCCTTGTACGGCAACGCGGCCTACAAGCGCCACCTGGTCGCGCGCGGGCGCCGCCAGGAGGTGATGCTGGGCTACTCGGACGCCGGCAAGGACGAGGGCTTCCTCGCCAGCCAGTGGACGCTCTACCGCGCCCAGGAGCGTCTGGTCGATCAGGCGCGCGCGTGGAGCGTCGAGCTGAGGCTGTTCCACGGCCGCGGCGGCTCGCCTCCTCGCGGCGGCGGGCCGGCGCACCGGCTGATCCGGGCCCGGCCACCGGGCTCGCCGGGCGGCCGGCTCAAGGTGACCGAGCAGGGCGAGGTGGTCACGGCGAAGTACGCCCATCCGCGCATCGCGCTGCGCAGCCTGGAGCAGACGGTGGCGGCGGTGGTGGACGCCGGAGCCGAGCCCGCTGTGCACCCCGAGCCGCACTGGCGCGACGAGATGGAGCGGCTCGCCCGTGTGGCCCGCGAGGCGTACGACGCCCTGGTCCGCGGCGACGAGCACTTTCCGGCCTTCTTCCGCCAGTGCACCCCGGTCGAGGTGCTCGACGAGCTCAACATCGCGTCGCGCTCGACGGCGCGCGGCGGCGACGGGTCGATCGGCGATCTGCGCGCGATCCCGTGGGTGTTCGCCTGGATGCAGACCCGCGTGGGCCTGCCCGCGTGGTACGGGGCGGGGGCGGCGCTCGCCTCCGGCCGGGTGGAGCTCCTGCGTGAGATGTGGTCGGCCTGGCCCTTCTTCCGCAACCTGCTGACCACGCTCGAGGACGCGCTCGCGGCCTGCGACCTCACAGCCGGCGAGCGCTACGCCGGGCTGGCCGCGCCGCGCGAGCGGGCCGAGCGCCTCTGGACGGCGATCCGGGACGAGCACGACCGCTGCGCCACGGGCTTGCACGCGGTCACCGGCAACGGACACGCCCTGAGGCCGCCGCCCGAGGCGCTGGCCGCGCGGGCCAGGCGCGGGCCGTGGCTCGACGCGCTCTCGCGCATGCAGGTCGAGCTGCTGCGGCGCCACCGGGCCGGCGACACGGACGCGCGCGAGCCGCTGCTCGGCACGGTCGCCGGCATCGCGACCGGCCTGCGCATCACGGGGTAGGGTCCGTGACGGGCCCTTGGCCCAACTCGGGCAGCCCGGCCAGCCAGGCGCTGCGGCCGCCGGACTCGTCCCACAGCACCGGGAAGAACGACTCGTCGAGCGACAGGTCGCCACGGCGGCGGTAGCGCGAGTACGTGACGTCGGTGTGCTCGGGGTGGAAGCGGGTCTCCACCCGGATCAGGTGGGAGACGAGCGCGCGACGCTCGATCGTCGCCTCGTTGGGGCCGGAGCCGTGGAAGGTGAGCGAGTGGTGGAAGGTGCAGCCGCCGGCCTTGACGACCACCGGCACCCGCTCGGGCTCGACCCCCTCGGGCGCGGCGTTGCGCATCGGCGCCAGCCAGTCGTCGGGGGCATGGAAGCTGCCCCGGTCGGGCGGCGACTTGGGCCAGCGGTGCGACCCCCGCACGTACTCGATCGTGCCGCCCTGGGCATGGGTGTCGTCCAGCGCGACCCAGCAGGTGATCATCTCGGCCGGCACCAGGTAGTCGGCGTAGGAGCCGTCCTGGTGCATGCCGAGCGCGCGCGTGCCGGGCGGCTTCCAGAGGCAGTTGTCCTGCAGCATGCGCGTGCCGCGGCAGCCCATCAGCTGGGCCGCCGCCCGGCCGGTGCGCTCGCTCAGCACCTGGGCGGCGATCAGGTCGTCGCTGCGCCAGCCGTTGCAGATCTGGCGTGTCACGTCGTCGGGGTCGCGACCGGCCTTCCAGTTGACCTCGTCGGGGGCGATGCCGGTGGCGTACTCGCCCGCGAAGAGAGCGGCGAAGCGCTCGCGCACCAGCTCGAGCGCGCGCTCCCCGAGGAAGCCCTCCTCGACGATCAGGAAGCCGTCGCGGCGGAAGGTGTCGAGCTGTTCCTCGCTCAGCGGGGCCATCGCTGAGCAAGGATACGATCAGCGCCGTGGCCGGTCTCGGCGGAAAGCCGCTTCAGACGTTCCTCGACGAGGTCGCTGACCGGACGCCCGCCCCCGGCGGCGGCTCCTCGGCGGCCTGCACGGCCGCACTCGCCGCGGCGCTCGGTCCGGCCGGCCAGCTTCCTCGTGGTGGAGGGCTCCTGAACTTCCACAGCGAGACGCTCCGGAGCTTGCACGACGTCCGTGTGATGCTGACGCCGCCCGAGTCGCTGCGGCGGGCCTGGAAGCTCAGGCGCGACTGCACCCGGCGCGGCTACACGACCGACGAGGTGCTGGCCGAGCTCGATCGCCGCCAGGCCGACGCGGCGACGTCTCGTCGACCCTCAGCGCGAGCACGCCGACATTGTCGTGGCCTTCCGGCGCGGGCGCGCGGGCGACCACGAGGAGCTGATGAGGCGCCGCGGGATCTACTACTACCTGGTGAGCCAGCAGCTCGGCGGGTAGGGCGTCCGCGGTTGACGGGTCCCCAATACGGGTGTACGGTCAACGAGAGGGCCCGCGCTCAGGCGCGCGTGCCAAGGTGCAGCGCGAATCCCCAGGAAGGGGAGCGAGCGAATGAGCGACGAGCGCAAGGCGGAAGAGCGCGAGCGGGCCGATGAGCCCCGCGCGGAGATCGAGGATCTCGAGGTCGACGAGAAGCAGGCCACCGAGGTGAAGGGCGGGGCCGAGCCCGTCGGCGGGAAGCTCAAGCCGGCCGAGCCGGTCAGCCGCTGGTAGTCAAGACGGACCGCCGGCTCAGCCGTCCGCCGAGCGGCCGGCGAAGCCGGCCGTCTACTCTCCGGGCCGCCTGCCGGGCGTCGAATGCATTCTTCCCGGGCGGCTCGAGCTAGAACACGCGTGTACTAGCCTAGGCGCCTACCAGCGCGGTGCCGTCCCTGGGCCAGGACGGCGTCCAGCGCGCCCAGCACGGTGTCCGCCGTCTCCACGGTGGCGTACTCGCCCGCGAAGAGGGCGGCGAAGCGCTCGCGCACCAGCTCGAGCGCGCGCTCCCCGAGGAAGCCCTCCTCGACGATCACGAAGCCGTCGCGGCGAAACGCCTCGACCTGGTGCTCGGTCAGCGGATCCTGCATCCGGCGAAGGATACGATCGCCGCCTTGCCGGGCCTGACCGGACAGTCGCTGCAGTCGTTCCTCGACGCGGTCGCGGAGGCAGCGCCGGCCCCCGGCGGCGGGTCCTCGGCGGCGGTGGCGGCCGCGCTGGGCGCCGCGCTGGTGG
>JBOGXS010000371.1:0-4401 GCA_050693815.1 Thermoleophilaceae bacterium
ACGGCTCGGGCTACGGCGGCAACGCGCTGCTCGGCAAGAAGTGCTTCGCGCTGCGGATCGCCTCGGTGATGGCGCGCGACGAGGGCTGGCTCGCCGAGCACATGCTGATCCTCAAGCTGACCTCGCCCGAGGGCCGCGTCAAGCACGTCGCCGGCGCCTTCCCGTCGGCCTGCGGCAAGACCAACCTGGCGATGCTGATCCCCACGCTCGAGGGCTGGAAGGTCGAGACGGTGGGGGACGACATCGCCTGGATGAAGTTCAAGGACGACGGCCGCCTCCACGCGATCAACCCCGAGGCCGGCTTCTTCGGCGTCGCGCCCGGCACGAGCGCGGACACGAACCCCAACGCGATGGCCACGTTGCGCGAGAGCACGATCTTCACCAACTGCGCCCGCACCGACGACGGCGACGTGTGGTGGGAGGGCATGACCGGCGAGCCCCCGGCGCACGCGATCGACTGGCACGGCAACGACTGGACGCCTTCGGACGCGACCGCCGCCCATCCGAACGCGCGCTTCACCACCCCGGCCGCGCAGTGCCCGTCGATCGCGCCCAACTGGGAGGACCCGGAGGGCGTGCCGATGGACGCCTTCCTGTTCGGCGGGCGCCGGGCCGGCGTCGTGCCGCTCGTGACCGAGGCCTACGACTGGGACCACGGCGTGTTCATGGGCTCGATCATGGGATCGGAGAAGACGGCCGCCGCGGCGGGGACCGTGGGCGAGCTGCGCTTCGACCCCTTCGCGATGCTGCCCTTCTGCGGCTACCACATGGGCGACTACTTCGGCCACTGGCTCGCGATCGGCCGCCGCGAGGGGGCCCGGCTGCCGAAGCTCTTCATGGTCAACTGGTTTCGCAAGGGCGGCGACGGCCGCTTCATCTGGCCCGGCTTCGGCGAGAACAGCCGCGTGCTGGCCTGGATCTTCCGGCGCTGCGACGGCGAGGCGGACGCGGTCGAGACGCCGATCGGGCTCGTGCCCGCCCAGGGCGCGATCGACACCGAGGGGCTCGACCTCTCGCCCGCCGACATGGCGAAGCTGCTCGAGGTCGATCCCGAGGAGTGGAAGGTGCAGCTGCCGCAGATCCGCCAGCACTACGCCGGCTTCGGCGACGCGCTGCCGGGCGAGCTGCGCCGCCAGCTGGACGTGCTCGAGGAGAGGCTCGACTAGTGGCCCGTCCACCGATGAGCATCACCGACGTGCGGACGGTCGCCTCGATCGTCGCCGGGCGGGCCCGCGAGGAGGGCGAGCGGGTCGAGTCGCGCAACCCGGCGAGCCTGGAGGACGTGGTCTGCGAGGCCTGGCTTGGCGACGCCGGCACGTTCGCGGACGCCTGCCGCGCGGCGCGCGAGGCGCAGCGCGAGTGGGGCGCCACCCCGGCGCCGGTGCGGGGCAAGGCGATCGGGCGGATCGGGCGGCTGGTCGAGGACAACAAGGAGGCGCTCGCCCGCCTCGTCACCCGCGAGATCGGCAAGCCCTACCCGGAGTCGCTCGGCGAGGTGCAGGAGATCGTCGACACCTGCGACTTCTTCGTGTCCGAGGGCCGCCGCCTGTACGGCCAGACCGTGCCCAGCGAGCTGCCCGACAAGCAGCTCTTCACCTTCCGCGAGCCGGTCGGCGTGGCCGCGATCGTGACCGCCGGCAACTTCCCGGTGGCGGTGCCCTCCTGGTACCTCGTGCCGGCATTGCTGTGCGGGAACGCGGTCGTGTGGAAGCCGGCCGAGTACGCCCCGGCCGTCGGCCACGCCCTGGCGCAGCTGTTCCTGAACGGAGGGCTCCCGGCCGGCGTGCTCAACCTCGTCCAGTGCGACGGCCCGGCCGCGTTCGCGGGGCTCGAGCGCGCGCTGGACGAGCGACTCGTCGACAAGGTGGGCTTCACCGGCTCGTCGGCCGTGGGCTCGCGGATCGGCGAGCTGTGCGGGCGCCACGTGCAGTCGCCCTGTCTCGAGCTGGGCGGCAAGAACCCGCTCGTGGTGATGCCCGACGCCGATCTGGACCTGGCCGCCGAGGGCGCCCTGTTCAGCGGGTTCGGCACCGCCGGCCAGCGCTGCACCTCGCTCGGCACCGTGATCGTCGAGGAGTCGGTGCACGACGAGTTCATGCGCCGCTTCACCGGCCTCGTGGAGGAGGCGGCGATCGGCGACCCGTTCGGCGAGGTGCTCTACGGCCCGATGATCCACGAGCGCTTCCAGGAGCGCTTCCTGGGCTGGCTCGAGTTGATCCGCGACCACCACTCGATCTCCGGCTCCACCGCGACCGGCCGGATCACGGCCGGCAACCCGCGCGAGGGGTTCGTGGGGGACCCGGACGCCGGCCTCTTCTGCCACCCGACGATCGTGGACGGCGTGACCGCCGACGACGAGATCTACCGCACCGAGACCTTCGGGCCGATCGTGGGCGTGGCCCGCTTCGGCGACTTCGACGAGGCGGTGGCCCTGGCGAACGGCCACGGCTACGGGCTGTCGTCGGCGATCTACACGAACGACCCACGCTGGGCGTTTCGCTTCCGCGAGCGCGTCAGCGCGGGGATGGTGTCGGTGAACAACTCCACCTCGGGCGCCGAGGCGCACCTGCCGTTCGGCGGCAACGGCAAGTCCGGCAACGGCAGCCGGCTGTCGGGCATGTGGGTGCTCGACCAGTTCACGCGCTGGCAGTCGCTCAACTGGGACCACGCCGGCAAGCTGCAGAAGGCGCAGATGGACGTGGCCGAGCTGACGGGCGACGCCGGCTTCCGGCTGGCCTGGGACTGACGCCGGCCCGCGGCCCGTGCGAGTCCTCGCGCTCGCCGATGCTCCGCCCCACGCGCCCGTCCCCGACCTCGTGGCCGCCTCCGCTCCCGAGCTGATCCTGCTGCTCGGGGACCTCGAGCCGGCTTGGACGGATGGCCTGGCGGGTGTCGACCTCCCCAAGCTCGGCGTGCGGGGCAACCACGACGCCGGCGACGCACTACGGCGCGTGGACGCGGAGGACCTCCACCTGAGCCGAGTCGAGCTCGGCAGCCTCAGCTTCTGCGGCCTCGGCGGCTCGCCGCGCTACAGCCTCGAGGGCGGCAACGAGTGGACCGAGGAGGAGGCTGAGGCGCTCGTGGCCCGGCTCCCGGCGGCGGACGTGCTGCTCACGCACAGCCCGCCCGCCGGCGTGAACGACGAGCCCGACGACCCCGTCCACCGCGGATCGCCGGCGCTGCGCGCGTGGGTGGAGCGCCACGAGCCCGCCTGGCTGCTGCACGGCCACACCCAGCCGCACCCCGCCACCCGCGTGGACCGCCTGGGCCGCACGCGCGTGGTGCAGGTGCAGGGTGCGATGGCGCTCACGTTGGATTCGTAGGGCGCTCACGTTGGATTCGTAGCGCGGTGCCCGCTCGGGAACATTTCGCCGCCGCAAGCGCCGTCGCCTCCTCCATGCTCCCGATCGGTAACTTCAGCCGTCAGGATGTCCACCGGGCGGCGTAATGTTCCCGCTCGGTAGCATGCGCGTCCGGATAACAACGGTCTCCGAACTCGGAGCGATCGTTCGGCGGGAGCGCCGAAGAGCCGGCCTACGCCAAGACGACCTTGCTCTTGCCTCCGGCACCGGTCGCCGGTTCATCTCCGAGCTCGAGCGAGGCAAGCCGACCGTGCGTCTTGACTCGGTCCTGGAGGTCCTAAGTGCTCTGGGCGTCAAGGTCGAGCTTGCCGGCCGCGGCGACGATGGCTGAGCTCGACGTCTGGCTCTTTGGCCGTACGGCCGGCCGGCTCAGCGAGAACGCAGACGGCAAGCTCACGTTCGCGTACTCGCCGGCCTGGGTCGACGCGAGCTTGCCTCCGCTGTCCCAACGCCTACCTCTGCAACGCGAAGCCTTCGGGGATGCTTGCTGGGGTTCAAGACAAGATGCCGGTCGTGGTTCGTGGCGGCGCGATCGGGATCACCGATGGCCGCGCCCCGAGCACTCACATCCTCAAGGCCCCGATCGCCCGCTTCGACGACACCGGGCAACATCGTCCGATCCTCGGGCGGGTGGTCGAGCTCGTACGGAGTCGCGGGGTCGCACCTCGCAGAGGAGCTTCGCTGACGTGACGTGAGCCCCTACGGTGGACGACCCCACGTCAGGGTCAAGCGCCGCCCTGAGCCCGCTCCGACGCCGCCGCCTCGGCCTGGCGCTGGGCGCGCTCGGCCAGCTCCGGCCGGCGCTTCGCCGCCGCCTCCCGCGCCTCGCGCCGGGCCAGCTCGCCGGCGCGCTCGCCCAAGCGGGCGATCTCGGCGCGCACGGTCGGGGTGGTACGGGCGTTGGGGTGGATCGCGAGCATCAGGCCGTCCCCCTCCTCCGGCGCCGCTTCCGCCCGAGGTCCTCGAAGCGCCAAGCGTGGGCCCCGACCGCCCAACGCGCCTGATCCCAACAACGTTCCGCAGCCAGACAGCTAAGACT
>JBOGXS010000372.1:0-2694 GCA_050693815.1 Thermoleophilaceae bacterium
AGGCGGGCGCGGTCGGCGTCTCGGGAGGCGCCCCGGTCGGGGCCGCCATCCCGGTCGCCACCGTGCGCTCGGGCACCGCCGGGCCGGCTCCCTCGAGTGCCACCCGTGCGGCCCTCCCGAGGTCGCCGGCGGACGGATAGCGGTCTCCTGGGTCCTTCGCCAGCGCCCGGCCGACCACGCCGTCAAGCGGCGCGGCAGCGTCCGGGCCCGCGGAGGCCAGGCTCGGAGGGGGGTCCGTCATGTGGGCGTAGATCTTCGCCACCTCGCTGTCGCGCTCGAACGGCACCCGGCCGGTGAGCGCCTGGAACAGCACGCATCCGAGGGCGTAGACGTCCGTGCGCGCGTCGGCGCGCTCGCCCCTGATCTGCTCGGGCGCGGTGTAGTCGGGGGTGCCGACGAACTGGCCCGTCTTGGTCACGCCGCCGACCGAGGCCGCGTGCTTCGTGAGCCCGAAGTCGGTCAGGTAGACGTGCTCGTCGCCGTTCTGGGCAATCAGCACGTTGGCCGGTTTCACGTCCCGGTGCACCAGCCCGCGGCGATGCGCCGCGTCGAGCGCGGCGGCCACCTGCTCAAGCACGCGCACCGTGCGGGCTGGTGGGAGCTGTCCCTCTCGGCGGATCAGCTCGCGCAGGTCGGTGCCCTCCACATACCGCATCGCGATGTAGAGCTGACCGTCGGTCTCTCCGGCCTCGTAGACCGGGAGCACGTTGGGGTGGTCGATCGACGCCGCGGTGTGCGACTCGCGCTTGAAGCGCTCGCGGAACATAACGTCGTCGGCGAGGTCGGGCGCGATCACCTTGAGGGCGGCGGGACGGTCGAGCGCGAGCTGGGTCGCCCGGTAGACGACTCCCATCCCGCCGCGTCCCGCCACGTCCTCGATCCGGTAACCGGCCACGACGGCGCCGGTGCTGAGCTCGGCCATCCTCGCATTGTGCCTACTCAGTCGGGCCAGAAGAACGACAGCGACACAAGCGCCGGTCGCTCGTCGTCGAACGAGTTGCGGATCTCCACCGACGGGAAGGGGCCCTTCGGTCCTATCCGCTCCTGCTCGCGGCCGGCCGAGATCACCGGGGTCTTCGTCTCGCCGGCGCGCCAGCGGTCGAACGGCTGCTGCGAGAGCTTCCACTCGCCCGCCCAGCGGACCGCGAGCTCGTAGGCCGCCTCGCGGCTGCGCGGGTGCGAGTCGATCTGCATGCCGCGCACCTGCCGGTCGCGGCGGTCCATCGTCACGTCGTGGACCACGTCGCCGTCGCTCTCGAAGCTCTTGCCATCGGGCAGCTCGATGCTCACAGACGAGACGGGGGAGAGCTCCACCGCGGTGAGGTCCGGCTTCGGCCAGTCCACGTCCTCGACCGTGTGGCTCTGGGAGAGGTCCCAGTCGATCATCGTCCCCTCACTCGACTCCGACTCGCCGCCGCACCCGGCAGCCAGGAGCATGACGAACAGCGCGAGGATTCTCGGCCTTCGCATCAGCCACCGGGGTAGGGAAGGTCGGGCAGCTTGCGGAAGTCGGCGGCGCGGTCGGCCACCGGGGTCGACACCAGCGAGCGCGTGGCCTCGGGGTCGGCGAGCAGCTCCTGGTAGCGGGGCAGCATGTCGTTCTCGATCCAGGCCCAGCGGTCGTCGAAGTTCGACAGGTTCCCGGCCGGCAGCGGCAGCTCCTCGCGTATGTGGATGTCCGGCGTCGAGTAGATCTCGACCGAGGGGCCGAACGGGCCGAGCGGAGTGACCGGCACCTCCACGTCGGGCGTGGGGATGTCGACGTTCACCTCGATCGGGTCGTAGTCGCGGTAGGCCTGGCCGCCGGGCACCGGATTGTCGGCCATCGTGCTGAAGCCGTAGGTGAACAGGTCTCCCACCGGGCCGTGGTGCGCGCGCATGTCGTCGTAGTCGTCCTGGATCACGCGCTGCTGCTCGCGCAGGAGCAGCTCGCGGTTGCCCTCGGCGATGCGGGCCGGATCGTTGCTCCCGATGTCCTCCCAGGCGTCGACGTCGCGCTGGAACAGCACGGACGGGTTGCGCGCCGCGATCTCGCGCATCAGCGCCGGGCCGCCGAGCGCGAACGCCTCGTGCTGCCAGGCCAGGTCGTCGAAGATCTCGCGCTGCATGGTGAGGAAGCGATCCTCGTACCACTCGATCTCCTCCGAGGTCAGGTGCTCGGCGAGGTTGGCCGGGTTGAGGAAGCCGGGCGGAGCGAGGAGGTCGGCCGCGTCGTACACCGGCCCGGGCAGCGTGGGGATCCCAGCCCACTCGGACAGGTAGCGGGCGCGCTGGCCGTCGTCGGCGATGCCGCGGATGGCGTACATGTCCTGCCAGCCGGCGTAGAACATCGGTCCGACCAGGTTGGCCATCCCGGCCCACTGGAAGACGGGCCGGTCGAGGTAGAGCTCGCCGTAGTAGCGGTAGACGGCTTGGACGATCTCGTCGTTGGCGAGCACGCCTTCGCCCGGTCGCCAGGCGTCCGGGTCGATGCCCGCCCGCCAGTAGGCGATCTCGCGCCACTGGTCGATCGACAGCCCCGACAGCGCCACCTGGGCGAAGCCGGTGGCCGGGGTGGGGGCGCCGTAGGCCACGCCGGCGAGCGGCGCGGCGCCGGCGGCGTCGTCGAGGGCGGCAGCCGTGGCGCGGTCCTCGCGCATCACCTGGTCGACGGCGTCCTGGGCGCGCTCGGTGTTGCGCGTGCGCACCGTGCGG
>JBOGXS010000373.1:0-4457 GCA_050693815.1 Thermoleophilaceae bacterium
GCGCCCGCACGGCATCGAGTGTCGAATTCCTCAGCCTCACGCGTAGTAACTCGACACTCGATGTCCCGGAGGGACCGGCGGCTAGGCTTCGCGGCGATGCAGTTCGCCTGGAAGTTCGGCGTGATCATGCTGGTGGCGCTCGCCCTCGTGGTGCTGCCCGGCGGAGGCAACGCGCTCGACGTCGTCCTGACGCTCCTTACGATCGCCTTCCTCGGAGCGATCGCCTTCCTCGGCTACCGGCTCCATCGCCAGTACCGCCTCGACATCGAGATCCTCGACCCGAACCTGAGGCTCACCTTGTATGGCTCGGTCGGCCTCGCGATCCTCACCTTCGTGGCCACCGACCGCCTGTTCGACGAGGGCGGGATCGGCGTGCTGCTCTGGTTCGTCCTGCTGGCGCTCTGCTCCTACGGCCTGTACTGGACCTGGACCCGCTACCGCAGCTACGGCTGAGCCGCGGCTTCTACCGCAGCTACGGCCGAGCCGCGGGCGCCACCCCAGCTACGGCTGAGCCGCGGCCTCCTGATCGTTCCGTAACTCTCTTGTAGCCCTGCGGTCTTGTCCCGTCACATGCTCCGCGCGAGCGTCCGGTGCCCGTGGCGGCAAGCGGCGAGAGAACGAGGCGGGCAGGCGCGAGGACGAGGCTGCGAGCCATCCGCCGGGCGAGCGAGTCCGGGCAGGCCTCCCTGGAGCTCGTGGCCATCCTGCCGGTCGTCCTGCTCGTCGGCGCGGTCGTGTGGCAGCTCGCCCTGGCCGGCCACACGGCCTGGCTCACCGCCAACGCGGCCCGCGCGGCGGCGCGAGCTGAAACGGTCGGCCGAAGCGCGGCCGTTGCCGCCCGCAGCGCGCTTCCCCGCGCGCTGGAGCGTGACCTCGAGGTAGACCGCCTCGAGAACGGGCGCGTGCGGGTGTCCGTGCGCGTGCCCCTACTGATGCGGCGCTGGGGCACGCCAGTCCGGGTGGCGGCCGCGGCGTCGCTGGGGGATGGGTGAGCGCGGTGCGTGCCACAGCGTCCCCGCGTTCCCCGGACGGCGAAGCGCCCGCGCGTTCCCCGGACGGCGAAGCGCCCTCGCGTTCCCCGGACGGCGAAGCGCCCTCGCGTTCCCCGGACGGCGAAGCGCCCTCGCATACCCCGGACCGGGATGCACGCGCGCATTCCCGGAGCGGCGAGGCATGCGCGCATGCCCAGAGCGGCCAAGCCTCCGTCGAGGCCGTCGCCCTTGTTCCAGTGCTGCTTGCGATCGCGCTCGGCATCCTGCAACTGCTCGCGGTCGGCTACGCGAGCGTGCTGGCGGGAGGCGCCGCGGAGGCGGGCGCACTGGCCCTGGCCTCCGGTACGGATCCAAGGGCGGGAGTGAAGGAAGCCTTGCCCGGCTGGTCGCGCGCACGAGCGCGGATCTCCGTGGACGGGGGGCGAGTCGAGGTCCGCCTGCGGCCCCCGTCGCCGCTGCGGGCGCTGGCCGAGCAGCTCGAGGTCACCGGAACGGCAGTGGTGGAAGCGCCATGAGCAAGCGGCCTGAGCTGCATGGGCTGCCGGGCGACGTGCCCGAGCTCCGAGCCCCCGTGGCGCCCGAGCTCCGAGCCCCCGTGGCGCCTTCGGTCCATTCACGCGATCTGGCTTTGCCGCGAATGGCGCGGTCAATGCAGATAGAGTGGCCGTCGGCGGGCGGCCCGAGCGCCGTCGAGGCGCTCGGCAGTCGAGGTCTGCGCTCGGGTCCCCTGGCGGCGGACCGCGCGCGCGGCGTCCTCTCCACCGCACTCGCCGCCGCCGGATCGTGGCTTCTCGAACCGGCTGAGCCCGCGGGAGAGCTCCTCTCTTTGACACCGCCACGGCCCCGGCCGGTGATCGCGGTCTTCGGCTTGCTCCGCGGCTGCGGCGTGACCGTCGTCTCCCGTGCGCTCGCGGCCGAGCTGGCTAGCCGTGACGCTCGCTGGTCGGCCGCGGTGCACTGCGAGGCTCGCGTGGCGGCGATTCCGCTCGCCACTCAGCCCGCCGCCCGGCTGGCGCGGGCGCTGGCCGAGGTGCCGGGAGCCGACACGCGAGCGGTTGGCCGCCTCTGCCTCGTCGGCGGCGCCGACCACCGAGCGCTCGCGGACACCGCACGCCACCTCGCTCCGCTGGTCCTGGACGCGGGGTCGAGCGCGGTGGGCGGGGTGCCGGCCGCGCTGGCCGACCGGGTGGTGCTGGTGGCGACGCCCGCGAGCGAGCCGTCGCTCGCCTCCGTCGCCGCCGCGTGCCTGGGCCGGCTCGGACACGAACCGCTCGTGGTGCTGAACCGGGCGCCGGCCGAAGCGTCGGTCGACGAAGAGCCGGTCGGTCGAGTCGCCGCCGGGGGGAAAGCCGGCCGTGACTGGTCGCTTCGACCCGTCCACCGCCTGCCCGAATCCCGGATGGGCGCGCAGCTCGCTCTCGGTGGGCGGGAGCCGCGCGGGGAGCTCGGCCGGGCTGTCGCCCGCCTCGCCGACCTGGTCGACTCCCGGGAGGGGCCCCGATGAGGCCGCTGGGAGGCTCCGCGACGAGGTGGCCGCTACGCGGCCAGTCCGGCCAGGCTTCGCTGCTCCTGCTGGGCGTTCTCGCCGCCCTGCTCGCCGGCACCCTGATCCTCTTCGGCTTCGGCCAGGCGCTCGGTGCTCGCGGCAAGCACCAGCGCGCGGCCGACCTGGCCGCGATCTCGGCCGCGCAGGCGATGCGGCGCCACTACTCGCGGCTGTTCGAGCCCGCGTTCCTCAAACGCGGCGTACCCAATCCACGCCACCTCACCAACGCGGCGTACCTCGGTCTCGCTCGCGCCGCGGCCCTGCGCGGCGCCAACCGAAATGGCGTCCCGCCGCGACAGGTCCGCGTCGACTTCCCGAGCGCCGGCTTCGCTCCGAGCCGGGTCACTGTGATCGTGAGGGGCGGGGCGGACATCCGCCTCGCGCCGCGCCGGCGTCCCGACCGCGTCGACGTCCGCGCCCGCGCCACCGCCGAGCTCGCACCCGACCCCGACGTGCCGTTCAGCATGCCGGCGAACGCCGACGGTGGGGGCTATGACGGGCCGCTCGCCTACCGGCAGGGCAAGCCGATGAGGCCAGATGTGGCGCTGGCCTTCGACCGCATGGCCAGCGCGGCTCGGAGCGAGGCGAAACTTCAGCTGTCGGTCACCTCGGGGTTCCGCTCGGACGAGGAACAAGCTCGCCTCTGGGCCGCCAACCCGAATCCCAGATGGGTGGCCCCGCCGGGCACGAGCCTGCACCGTTACGGCACCGAGCTCGACCTCGGCCCGCCCGCGGCATACGCCTGGCTCGCGGCGAACTCGCGCCGCTTCGGGTTCCTGCGCCGGTACAGCTGGGAGCCGTGGCACTACGGGTACCTGCACAATGCCGGCAGCACCTCGGTCGGGTTCGGCGACCGCGGCGACGGTCGCGGCGCGGTGCCCTCCTTCGTGCCGGCCGTCTTCCACGACGCGATCGTGCGCGCTTCTCAGCGCTGGAACGTGGGCGCCGCGCTGCTGTCGGCGCAGCTGTACGCCGAATCCGGCTTCAATCCCTTCGCCCGCAGTCCCGCCGGGGCGCAGGGGATAGCCCAGTTCATGCCCGGCACCGCCGCCGCGTACGGGCTGCGCGACCCTTTCGACGCGGCCGCCGCCATCGATGCCCAGGCGCACCTCATGCGAGACCTGCTTCGCCGCTTCGCCTCCGTGCCTCTCGCCCTGGCCGCCTACAACTCCGGACCAGGCGCCGTGGAGTCCTGCGGCTGCGTCCCGCCCTACCCGGAGACCCGTGCCTACGTGGCGAAGATCCTAGGCCTGCTGGGGGGCGCCGGAGAGCTGCCGTGGGCGGCCGACCACGAGGTCCGCCTGGTCTAGAGATCCGCTGGCTGGCGCCAGGTCGAGTGATCCGCAGGGTGGCGCCCGGTCGAGTGATCCGCACGGTGGCGCCGGTCGAGTGATCCGCACGGTGGCGCCGGTCGACTGATCCGCACGGTGGCGTCCGGCCGCCGCAAACCGCACCCGGGCCGCCGCCCGCCCGGACCATAACCCGCAAAACAGTTCAGCGGTCATAGTACCGGCCATGAGCGCAACCCCTCGGCCGCTGGCCGACGATCTCTGGCGCTGGACCGCGCGGCATCCCGAGTGGCATCCGGGGGAGTTCGGCGCCGAGGTGGCCTGCTTCGCGCTGCGCACGGGCGAGGCCGACACGGTCCTGATCGATCCGCTCCTCCCACCCGACCCGGCGCCCGTGCTCGAGCTGATCGACGCGATCCTCGGCGAACGCCTCTCGATCCTCATCACGATCCCGTATCACGTGCGCAGCTCGGAGGAGCTCTGGCGGCGCTATCGCAAGCAGGCTGACACCGCGATCTGGGGCCACGCGGCCGCGGCCGACCGCCTCGCCGACAAGCAGGGGTTTCGCGAGATCGAGCCCGGCGGCGCGGAGCCCGGCGGCGGGGAGCCCGGCGGCGCGGAGCCCGGCGG
>JBOGXS010000374.1:0-4723 GCA_050693815.1 Thermoleophilaceae bacterium
CGCCCACCCGGCGCAGATCCTCTTCGCCGGCGGCCTCGAAGCCGGACAGCCCGACGCCCACGGGAGGCGCCCGCCCGGGCAGCGGGCGAAGCCCGTCGATGGCGGCCAGCAGGCCGGCGGCCACCTCGTCGGGCCCGACCCGGCGCCCCATGCGCAACACCCCCGGCGCGGTGGCCGTCCGGGGACCTCGGCCCTCGTCGGTCAGCGCCGCCCTGATCTCGGTCTGGCCGGCGTCGACCGCGAGGACCGTCACTGCAGGCCGGCCTCCTTGCAGGCCTTGGCGTACGGTCCGGCGCAGATCTCGCCCACGTCGAGGAAGCCGTCCTCGACCACCGTGCTCTCGATGTTGTCCTCCTGGATGGCGATCGTGTCGAGCAGCACCGACGGCACCTGCTTGGCGCCGTTGTCGACCTCGGCCGACGCCAGGTCGGCCGGTGGCTCCTCGCCCTGGGCGATCGGCACGGCCAGCTCAGCCGCGCTCTCCGCGATCTGGATGATCGGCTGGTAGACGGTCATCAGCTGATCGCCCGTGAGGATCCGCTGGATGCCCGCCAGCTCGGCGTCCTGGCCGGTGACGAAGCGCGACTCCGGCTCGATGCCCGCTCCCTTGAGCGCCGCGATCGCGCCGCTCGCCATGCCGTCGTTGGCCACGTAGACCGCGTCGAAGCCCTCCCTGCCCAGGTCGGTGATCGACTGCTCCATCTCCTGCTGGGCCCTGTCCGGGCTCCAGTCCGGCGTATCGAAGCTCTTGACGACCTCCGCTCCGCGCTCCTCCAGGACCTGCCGCGCGCCGTCCTTGTAGGGCTTGGCGTTGCTGTCGGTCGGCGCGCCGTTGATCATCACGACCTTCGGGCTGGCGGACCCGCCGGCCTTCTCGATCGCGTCCATCTGGACCTCGGCCTGCTGCTGGCCGACCTTGAAGGGGTCGATGGAGACGTAGTAGTCGATGTCGGCGTCCGGGATCAGGCGCCCGTAGGCGATCACCGCGACGTCCGACTGCTTGGCCCGCGTCACGATCGCGGCGGCCGACTTCACGTCCACGGCGCTGATCACGATGACCTCGGCGCCCTGGGTGATGGCGGCCTCGGCCTGCTGCTGCTGCTTGGCGGCGTCCTGGTTTGCGTTCGCGTAGATGACCTCGCAGTCCGCGCACAGCTCCCTGACGCGGCGCTCGAAGTTCGGCCGGTCCTGCTCCTCGTAGCGCGTGGTCTTGGTCTCGGGAAGGAGCAGGGCGATCCTGCCGCCGCCCCCGTCGCCGCCCGCGCCGCTCTCGTCGTCCTCGTCACCGCACGCGGCGGCGCCCAGCACGAGCGCGAGCGCGGTCGCCACTGCCGCCAGTGCCCGGATCTTGCTTCCCGCCATTGCTGCCTCTCTCTTCCTCGTTACCAGCGTCCCGAGGCAAGCTACCAAACTGGTCTAGACCAGTGGCGTGCGCGCCGGTTGCACGCGTACTCTCGGGGGTAGGGAATGGGCGTGAACGCCGCGGACAGGGAACCGCCGCCGCCCGGGATCGCGGCGCTGGTGGAGCGCTACGACCCGGAGGTGATCGACATCCCGGGCGGAAGCGCACGGGTGCGCCTGGGCGTGCGCGGCGGAGCCGACTGGGACGCGCGCATCAACGGACGCCGCATGCGAGTGGCCCCGGCGAGCGACAACGGTCAGCCGGACGCCACCGTCACGGCCGACCCGCGCACCTGGATGCGGATCGCGGATGACCTCCGCGGCGGGATGCAGGCCTTCCGGAACGGCAAGCTGCGCGTACGCGGCTCGCTGCACCTGGGCGTGGGCCTCCTGGCCGCCACCAGCGGCGCCGACGAGCCCGGGCGGCTCGCCTTCGAAAGGCTGCGCACGCGCAGCGGGCGCATCTCCGTGCTGTCGGCCGGGGTGGGTCCCGACGTGGTGCTGTGCCTGCACGGCCTGGGCGGCACCAAGGCGTCCTTCCTCCCCACCGTGGCGGCGCTGGCGGACCGCTATCGGGTGGTGGCGATGGACCTCCCCGGCTCCGGGGAGTCCGACAAGCCGATCGGTGCGCCGTACGACTCGAAGTGGTTCGCGCGGTCGGCGTTCGCGACCCTGGACGCGCTGGGAGTCGAGTCGGCGTACGTGGTCGGCAACAGCATGGGCGGGCGGATCGCGATCGAGGCCGGCCTGATGGACCGGTCGCGGGTCCGCGCCCTGGTGCTGCTGAGCCCGGCCCTGGCCTGGCTGCGGGAGCGGCGCTGGGCCCCGGTGGTGCGGCTGCTGCGCCCTGAGCTCGGCCTGCTCCAGATGGCGCCTCGCTCGGTCACCGAGGGCATCGTGCGCCGGCTCGTGCCGGGCGGCTCGGACGGCTGGGCCGCCGCAGGCGTGGACGAGTTCCTGCGCTCGTACTTCACGCCGCGCGGACGTGCCGCCTTCTACGCGGCCGCGCGCAACATCTACCTGGACGAGCCCCACGGCGACGAGGGTTTCTGGACCCGGCTGGGCGGGCTCGAGTCCCACGCGCTGTTCGTCTGGGGGCGGCACGACACGCTGGTGCCGATCGCGTTCATGAAGCACGTCGAGCGGGGCCTGCCGGACGCGCGCCACGTGGAGCTCGACTGCGGGCACGTACCGCAGCTGGAGCGTCCGCGCGAGACGCACAGGGCGATGCTCGAGTTCCTGGGCGAGCGGTAGCCCGGCTCCCTATGCGCGCCGTCGCCGCGCCAGGCGCTGCAGGCTCGCCCCCCCGGTCACGGCGAGCGCGCCCGCGCAGCCAGGCGGGCGGCTGCTCCACGCCCGGCTTGGGATCGGGCATGCCGAGGTAGAGCTGGGCCACCTCGGCCCCGGCGCGGGCCGCTGTGTTCTCCACGGTCACCGACGCGGTCGCCTGCCCCGCGCCGTCGCTCTCCACGCGCAGGTCTCGGTAGGCGAACGAGGTGTAGGAGAGGCCGTGCTCAGGCAGGAGCGGTCCACTCCCGCGCCCTCGCGGGTGGCCGCCAGCAGTCGCTGAGGGCGAAGCCCTGGAAGCCCCACTCACCCTTGAGCAGGTCCTGGACGAGCGGGCAGTTCTCGGTCAGGTACTCGCCGTTGACCCGGTTATCGGCCTCCAGCGGCGCCGCCTCCTGGTTGTTGACCGCGTAGTGCTTGGCGTTGGCGATCACGCCCTCCCCCTGCAGCCCCGTCACCCAGCCTACGCCGATCTCCGAGGGGAGCTCCGGGTCCTCGCTGTAGTACTCGAAGTTGCGCCCGCCCATCGGGATGCGATGGATGTTCAGCCCGGGGCTGCTTCGCCGTCCATCGTGACCCCTGCGTGGTCTTGCTCCCCGATCCAACGCGATACAACACCTGAGGTGAGCTTCCCGCCCGGCCCCCGCCTTCCCCGCCTCCTGCAGGCCGTGCGGGTGAGCGCCGGTCCGCTCTCCTGGATGGCGAAGCGGCGAGAGCGCTACGGCGACGTGTTCTCCTCGCACTTCCCGTTCTTCGGCCGCATCGTCTACGTGGCGGACCCCGCGCTCGTCAAGCAGGTCTTCACCGGCGACCCCGCGGTGTTCCATGCCGGCGAGGCCAACGCCACGGTCCTGGGCTACGCGCTCGGCGAGCACTCCCTGCTCACGCTCGACGAGGGCCGCCACATGTCGCAGCGCAAGCTGCTGCTCCCGCCCTTCCATGGCGAGGCGGTGCGCCGCTACGCCGAGGCGATGGCGGCCGCCGCGGCCGACGAGGTGGCGCGCTGGCCGGTCGGCCGCGAGCTCGCCCTGCGCCCGCGCATGCAGGCGATCACGCTCGAGGTGATCCTGCGGGCGGTGTTCGGCGTGCGCGAGGGCGAGCGCATGGACCGGTTCCGCGCGCGGATGCCGCGGCTGGGCGAGTTCTCCAGCCTGCTCGACTGGCTGCCGTTCATGCAGCGCGACCTCGGCGGCATCACGCCGGCGGCGCGCTTTCGCCGCGCGCTGGCCGAGGTGGACGAGTTGATCTACGCCGAGATCGCCGAGCGCCGCGCGCTGGACCCGGCGGAGGCGGGCGAGCGGGACGACGTGATGACCATGCTGCTGGGCGCGCGCCACGAGAACGGCGCGGCGATGACCGACGTGGAGCTGCGCGACGAGCTGATGACGCTCCTCACGGCCGGGCACGAGACCACGGCCACGGGCCTGTCGTGGGCCTTCGAGCGCCTCCTTCGGAACCCGCCCGTGCTCGCCCGGCTGGTCGAGGCGCTCGACGACGACGAGTACGTCGACGCCGTGGTCAAGGAGACCCTGCGCGTGCGTCCGGTGGTGACCGACGTGGCCCGCATGCTCAAGCGCGACATCGAGCTTGGCGGCTGGCGGCTGCCCGCCGGAACGCTCGTGCTGCCGGCGATCGCCGCGGTGCACATGCGACCCGACCTCTATCCCGAGCCCGACCGGTTCCGGCCCGAGCGCTGGCTGGACGGCGCCCCGGAGTCCTACGCCTGGATCCCCTTCGGCGGCGGCGTGCGGCGCTGCATCGGGGCGTCGTTCGCACAGGTGGAGATGCGGGTCGTGCTGCGCGAGGTGCTCCGGCGCGTGCGTCTGCGAGCCCCGTCGCTGCGCCCCGAGCGCGGGCAGGTGCGCAGCGTGACGGTGGTGCCGGCGCGCGGCTGCCGGGTGGTTGTCGAGGAGCGGCTAGAGGTCGCGACCGCAAGTACGGTCAGGCCTGCCGAGCGACTGGGCGCGGCTGGCAAGCACGGTGGGTGAGTCGATGCCAAAGCATCGGCGATCCCGGCGGGCGACGCCAGGCGCGT
>JBOGXS010000375.1:0-4437 GCA_050693815.1 Thermoleophilaceae bacterium
GCTGGTCGGCGACGCCGCCGAAGCGGGCGGCCGGCGCGGCGACCGCGCGCGTCGCTCCCTCAGGCACCGTGGCTCCCTCGGGCACAGTCACCCCCTCGGCCACCATCGCTCTCGCGGGCACCTCGCACTATCGCGCGGATCGCGGCATTCCACCGGGCGGCGCGCGGCGGGTGAGCCTTTGGCTCTGTACTCATTGGCTCACCTCGTGAATGATTGCGGCCGTGACTCCCGAAGAGAAGTTCGCCCAGAATCTCCGCCGCGCCCGGCTGGCTGCAGGCCTGTCACAGGCCGAGCTGAGCGGCAACACCGGCCTTCATCCCACTGAGATCTCCCGGCTCGAGCGGGCCGTCCGCGAGCCGCGGCTCGGCACGATCGTGCGCCTCGCGCAAGGGCTCGACGTCCGCCCTGACCAGCTGCTGCGCGGCATTCGCTGAGTCCCTCTCTTGCAAAGAGACGTAATCGGTAGAGCCGTATTGAGCTATTGGCTCTAGGCTTATTGGCGCAGCGATCGGCTCCCCGTCCGTCCCGAAGGGTCCCCCATGAACGAGCGATCCAGCCTCGTCACGGTCAGCGTGCCGCCCGATCCCGCGGTCAGGCTAAGCGATGCGCTGCTCGAGCTGCGTCGCTCGAAGGATGACCCAGGGCCTGCCCGACCAGAGGTGCGCAGCGACGAGCGGGCCTGGCTCGACGGGCTCATCGACCGTCTGAGCACCTCGCCGGCCTCTCGGGCCATCGAGCTGACCGGACCCCGCGACCTGCTGCACGAGGCTACGCTCGTGGCGATCGACGACGCCGGCGAGAGCGTCAGCGAGAGCTGTACGAACCTGCTGCGTGGCGAGGGGGAAAGCGACGAGGTTCGCGCCGACGTCCTAGCGCTGGACGCCCTGCTCGAGCTGCTGCGTGAGATCCACCCCGCGCGTCAGCCGTAGAAGCGCTGCGCAGTCGCGCCGCGGGCGTGCTCGGCGGCGATCCCGCGGGTCCGCTCGCTCTCGGAGACCTGCGCCACGCCCAGGTCCCACCAGGCGCCCCCGTCTAGAAGAGCCCGTCGCGGCTCGACCTCCGCCACGATCACGCTCACGCCGGTGTCCGCCCGCGCGGCCTCCAGCGCCTCGCCAAGCTCCTCCTCGTTCCCCGCCTCGAACACCGCGCAGCCGAGGCTGCGGGCGTTGGCGGCGAAGTCGAGCGGGAGGTAGGCACCACTCAGGCGGTCGCCCTCCCGGTGGCGGAACTCGTTGCCGAAGCTCTCTCCCACCGTGCCCGTCTGCAATCCGTGGATCGACTGGTAGCCGTGGTTGACCACGAGCACCACCGTCACCTTGAGCCCCTCCTGCACAGCGGTGGCGAGCTCGCTCGGGGCCATCAGATAGGTCCCGTCGCCGATCACCGCATAGACCTCGCCGGCGCTCGGCGTCGCCATGCGGATGCCGAGCGCCGCGGGGAGCTCGTGGCCCATGCAGGAGTAGGCGAACTCGATGTGGGTCTCGATTCCGCCGGTGCAGTCGAAGCTCTTCAGGAGGTCGCCAGGAGGGCTTCCGGCGGCAGCCACGACCCAGTCACCGGGCTGCGCGGCGCGGTTGAGCGTACGCAGCAGCTGGCCCTGGCTCATGAGCTCGCCGGCTCGTGGCTCCAGGTCTGCGGCGAGGTCGGCGTTCCAGCGCTCGAGCGCCTGCTCCACCTCGATGCGGTAGGCCTCCGAGGTCGACCAGCCGGACGCCGCTTCGGCCAGGGCGGTCAGGGCGAGCCTGGCGTCGGCCACGACCGGGAGAGCCCCGAGCTTGTAGGCGTCCGCAGGGCATACGTTCAGGCCAACGAACCGCACCTCCGGATGCTGGAACAGCGAGTGCGAGGCGGTCGTGAAGTCGCTCAGCCGGGTGCCGGCGCAGATCACGAGATCGGCCTCGCGGGCGATCGCGTTCGCGGCACGGGTGCCGTTCACGCCCACCCCACCGAGCAGCAGCTCCGCCGTCCGCACGGTCCCCTTGCCGGCCGACGTCTCGCACACCGGGATGCCGAGCCCGGTTGCCAGCGCCTCGAGCTCCGCCTGCGCGTCCGAGTGGCGGACGCCTCCGCCGGCGATGATGAGCGGCCGCTCGCTGGCGCGAAGCAACTCGGCCGCGGCGGCGATCTCCTCGGCGGCGGGCGGCCTGCGCACCACGGGCCAGGTCCTCTCCTCGAAGAAGGACGCCGGCCAGTCGTAGGCCTCGCCCTGCACGTCCTGGTGGAGGCACAGGGTCACGGCGCCGGTCTCGGCCGGATCGAGCAGCACGCGCATCGCCTCGGGCAGCGCGGTGAGCAGCTGCTCGGGCCGCGCGATGCGGTCGAAGAAGCGGCTGACGGGACGGAGGCAGTCGTTCACGGACAGGTCCGACTCGACCGGGTGCTCGAGCTGCTGCAACACGGGGCCCTGCTTGCGGTTGGCGAAGGTGTCGGCCGGCAGCAGGAGCACCGGCAGCCGGTTCGTGGTCGCGGTCGCCGCCCCGGTGACCATGTTGGTCGAGCCGGGACCGATCGAGGCGGTGCAGGCAAGCGTGGCGAGCCGTCGCGTGGCCTTGGCGTAGCCGATCGCCGTGTGCACCATCGACTGCTCGTTCTTCGGCTGGTGGAAGGGCAGCTCGGCGCCGTGCTCCGAAAGCGCCTGCCCGAGCCCGGGCAGGTTCCCGTGCCCGAAGATCCCGAACATGGCAGGGATCACCCGCCGGCGGGCGCCGTCGCGCTCGCTCCACTGCACCTGCAGGTGGCGCACGAGCGCCTGTGCGGTGGTCAGCCGGAGCGTCTGGTCGCGGCCGCTGCCTGCCCGCTCGCGTGCCGTGGCCGTGGTCATGCGATCCTCGCTTTCGTCGTGTTGGAGATGCCCACGCTCTCCAGGTACTCGCGGCTGCGGATCAGGTCGGCCACCGGGTCCGCCTCCATCGCCGGGTTGCGATCCTGCTCGACCGTGATCGGCCCGTCGAAGTCACTTTCGGCGAGCGCCTCGGCAAGGCCCTCGAAGTCCACCATGCCCTCGCCGAGCGGACAGAACACTCCTGCGTCGATGGCCTGCCAGAAGTCGAGCGCCTCGTCGAGCGCCCGCCGCCGCACCTGCGGGTCGACGTCCTTGAGATGGAGGTAGGAGACGCGTTGGCTGTGGCGACGGTACAGGTCGACCGGATCGACGCCCGCGTAGGCGCAGTGCCCCGTGTCGATGCACAGCTGAATCTCCTGCGGGTCGAGCGCGTGGAGCAGCCATTCGATCTCGTCCTCGAACTCGACCCACGTGCCGACGTGCGGGTGGTACACGGACACGAGCCCGAACTCCCGGCGGGCGACGTCCGCCACGGCCTCGATGCCGTTGACGAGAGCGAGGCGGCGGCGCCACGACAGCCGGCGCGCGGCGCGCGATCGACCGGCGGTCGCCACTCGCTCCGGGGTGACCAGATCGATGACCACCAGGTGGTGGCCACCCGCGCCGGCGATCAGCCGGCAGGTCCGGCGTGCGACCTCCAGAACCTCGGCGAGCCGCAGGCCGTCGTGGAGCGGCTCGAACACGAACGAGCCGGCCACGCGCAGGTCGCGGCGGTCCAGCTCGGCGCGCAGGCGCTCGGGGTCCTCGGGCAGGTAGCCGAGCGGCCCCAGCTCGGTCCAGCCGAAGCCGGCGCGGGCGATGCCGTCGAGCACCTCTCCCCAGGGCGGGTTGGCGGGGCTGTCGGCGAAGTCGACCCCCCAGCTCACAGGGCCGGTGGCGAGCCGCACGGTCACCTCGGCACCGGCGGCGGCCGCCCGGAGGAGGGGACAAGGCGGCCGCCGCCGTGGTTGGGTGTGCCGACTCTCATCGAGCGGTCCAGCCGCCGTCGACGAGCAGGCTCGCTCCGGTGATGAGGCCCGCGGCGGGCGAGGCGAGGAACAGGACGGCCCCGACGACATCGCCGACCTGCCCGACGCGCCCGAGCGGAATCTGCTGCTCGACCTGCGCTCGGAACGCGGCGTCGGCGAAGAAGGGCGTGGTCATCGGCGTCTCCACGAAGGTCGGGGCGACGGCGTTGACGCGGATCCCGTGCGGCGCGAGCTCCACCGCCATCGCCTTGGTGAGCCCCTCGACGGCGTGCTTGGTGGCGCAGTAGACGCTGCGGTCGGCCGCGCCGACGTGGCCCATCTGCGACGTGATGTGGACGATCGCACCGCCCTCGCCACGGTCGAGCATGTTGCGGACCCCCAGCTGCGAGGCCAGGAAGGCACCCTTGACGTTGAGGGCGAGCAGCCGGTCGAGGTGCTCCTCGCCGACCTCCACGAAAGGCTCGGGGATGTTCGCGCCGGCCGACGTGACGACCACGTCGATCCGCTCGAGCGAGCCGAGCGCGCGGTCCAGCCGGTGGGCGTCGGTGACGTCGCAGACGAGCGCGCGTGCCTCGCCACCTCCGCCCCGGATCTCGGCGGCCAGCTCGTCGAGCTCGCCGCGCGTGC
>JBOGXS010000376.1:0-7450 GCA_050693815.1 Thermoleophilaceae bacterium
GCGCCTGCGCTTCCGCGGCCGTGACCGGCGCAAGGTGGTCCGCGCCGTGGCCTTGGTGGGCCGCCGCCGCGTCGGTCGCATGCGCCCGCCACCGATCTCCAAGCGGATCGACCGCCCGCGCGTGCGAAAGGGCCGCCGCTACACGCTGCGCGTGCGGGCCGAGCTGCACGACGGACGGCTCTTCACCCTCGACCGCAGGCTGCGCGCCTGCCGCTGAGCGTGCGCGGGCCCGCCGCCGGCGCGTGCCTGCCTCTCCTCGCGCTGCTGCTCGCCGCCTGCTCGGCGAGCCCGGGGCCGTCCCAGCCGCAGTCGCGACCCAACGTGGTGGTGATGCTCACCGATGACCAGACGCTCGAGTCGATGCGGGTGATGTCCGGCGTCCGCTCGCGGCTCGGCGCCGAGGGGACCACGTTCACCAGGGCGTTCGTCTCGAACCCGCTCTGCTGTCCCTCGCGGGCGACGCTCTACACCGGCCAGTACACCCACAACCACGGGGTGATCGGCAACCGGCCGCCCGAAGGCGGCTACGGCCGGCTCGACAAGCGCGAGTGGCTCCCCGTCTGGCTGCAGCGCGCCGGCTACCACACGGTCCACATCGGCAAGTTCATGAACCGCTACGGGCAGGACTCGCCCGACACCGAGGTGCCGCCCGGCTGGGACGAGTGGTACACGTCGGTGGACCCGTCCACCTACCGCTTCAGCGGCTACCGGCTCAACGAGAACGGCGTGGTGAGCTGGTACGACCGCTACTCGACGGACGAGTACTCGGACCGCGCCGTCGGGGCCGTCGAGCGGCTCGCGCTCGAGGCGCAGCCCTTCTTCCTGTCGGTGGCCTGGCTTGCGCCGCACAGTTGCGGTCCGCGCGACCAGGACGACCCGCAGGGGCTGGTCACGCCGAGGCCCGCCGAGCGCCACCGCGACCTCTTCGCCGGCGAGCCGCTGCCGCGCACGCCGGCCTTCAACGAGCGCGACGTGTCGGACAAGCCGAGCTTCATCCGGCGCCGGCCGCGCCTGTCGCGGCAGCGGGTCGCGGCGATCGAGGAGAACTACCAGCAGGAGCTCGAGTCGCTGCTCGCGGTCGACGAGGGCGTGGTGCGCATCGTGGATGCGCTCGCCCGCGCCGGCGAGCTCGAGCGCACGCTGATCGTGTTCACCTCGGACAACGGGTTCTTCCACGGCGAGCACCGCGTGCCGTACGGCAAGGTGATGGTCTACGAGCCGTCGATCCGCGTGCCCCTGATTCTGCGCGGCCCCGGCGTGCCGAGCGGCGGGCGGCGCCGCCAGCTGGTCACGAACGCCGACCTCGCCCCCACGATCATGGACGCGGCCGGCGCCGCACCGGCCGGCCGCGTGCCCGACGGCCGCTCGCTGTTCCCGCTGCTGCGGGACCGCGGCCGCGCCTGGGGGCGCGAGCTGCTGGTCGAGGGCGCCCCGGGCATCCACGCGGTGGCCTACGCCGCGCTGCGCAACGACCGCTTCGTCTACGTCGAGCACGACAACGGGGACTACGAGCTCTACGACCTGCGCCGCGACCCGCACCAGCTTCGCAGCGTGCACGGCGACCCCGACTACGCCGCGATCGAGGCGCGGCTGGCGGAGCGCCTGGCGGCGCTGCACGTCTGCGAGGGGAGGGAGTGCCGTCGTCGCCCGCGCCTGCGGCTCGGGCTGCGCCGCTGCCGGGGGCTGGTGAGGGGTGCGCGCGTTGAGAGGGTGAGGCTGCGGCGCCGCCGCGGGCGCATACGCGCCCGGGTGTGGACCCGCGACGGCCGCTTCGTCACGCTGGACCGCCGCCTCCCCGTCGAGTGTCGAGTTCCTCAGCGTGAGGCTGAGTAAGTCGACACTCGGCGCTCAGGCGCCCAGCACCCGCCGCAGGTCAGCCGCCCAGCACCCGCCGCAGGTAGGAGTTCTCGAACCGCCGCCCGGGATCGAGGCGGTCGCGCACCGAGAGGAAGCGGTCCCAGCCCGGGTAGCGCGGGCGCAGCGTGGCCGCCGACTGGTAGTGGCGCTTGCCCCAGTGCGGGCGGCCCTCGTACTCGTCCATGATCTCCTCCACCGCGCGGAAGTAGCTCTCGAACTCCATGCCGCGGTACTGGTGCACGGCCACGTACCCGGTGGGCCGGCCGTGCGCGGTGGAGAGCAATGCGTCGTCGGGCGCCACGACGCGAATCTCGACGGGGAACGGGATCGGCAGGCGCCGGCGCTCGATCAGCGCGAGCACCCGCTCGAGCGCCTCCGCGGTGCGCTCGCGCGGAACCGCGTACTCCATCTCCGTGAAGCGCACGGAGCGGCGGTTGGCGTACACGCGGTGGCTCTGGTCCAGGTGCTCGGCGCGCGACATGGCGCGCACGAGCATGCGGTTCACCCGCGGGATCAGCGCCGGGAAGCGGCGTCCGGTGCGGCAGGCCGCCTCGAGCGCGGCGTTCTCGAGCAGCACGTCGCGGACGAGCGCGCGCGCCCGGCCCGGCGGGCGCGGCTCGCGGTCGGTGCGCTCGGAGGTCAGCGTGAGCGCCGTCCGCGTGAAGGGGAAGACGAACAGCTCGAAGTGATCGTTGCCGTCGACGTGCTCGTCGAGGCCCGGGAGCACGTCGTCGAGCGGCCGCGGCTCGTCGATCCGGTGGATGGTGAAGGCGGGCACGCAGCGCAGCGTGACCGCCGAGATGGCGCCGAGGGCGCCGAGCGAGACACGGGCGGCGAGCAGGTCGTCGCCGTCGCGCAGCTCCACGACCTCGCCGCTCCCGCTCACGAGCCGCACGCCCGTGACCTGCGAGGAGAGGTTGGCGAAGCGACCCCCGGTGCCGTGCGTGGCCGTGGAGATCGCGCCGGCGATCGTCTGCGCATCGACGTCGCCCTGGTTCTCCAGGGCGAGCCCTCGCTCGGCGAGCGCCGCACCGAGCTCCCGAAGGGTGATTCCAGCCTCGACGGTCACCTCGTTGCCCTCGACCGCCAGCACCCGGGTCATGCCCGACGGGTCCACCATCACGCCGTCCGTGCAGGCGATGTCGGTGAACGAGTGGCCGGAGCCGGCCACCTTCACGCGTCGTGCGCGGGCAACCGCCCGAGCGAGCTCGTCCTCGCCGTCGGGCCGCTCGACCGCCTCCGGGGCGCAGCGCTGGTCGCGCGCCCAGTTCGTCCAGATCGGGCGGGCCAAGGGCCCGGGAATCTATGGCGCCGCGGACTCCGCCGCCGCCTCCACCTTGTCCGGGTCGGGAGTCCAGTGGGCCTCGGCGTCGATCGGGGTGTCGCGCAGGTAGGACTCGGCGTCGAGCGCGGCCATGCAGCCCGTGCCGGCAGCGGTCACGGCCTGGCGATAGATGCGGTCGGTCAGGTCGCCGGCCGCGAACACGCCCGGCAGCCTCGTGCGGGTGGAGCGCTCCTCCACGAGCACGTAGCCCTCCTCGTCCAGCTCGAGCTGGTCCTCCACGAGCTGCGAGTTGGGCCGGTGCCCGATCGCGACGAAGGCGCCGGTGATGGGCAGCTCCTTCGTGCTGCCGTCGACGGCGTTCTCGAGCACGGCGCTCGACAGCGAGCCGTTCTCGCCTGGCTCGAAGCGCTCCACCACGTAGGGCGTGACCAGCTCGATGTTGCCGGTGTCTTTGGCCCGCTGGAGCATGATCGCCGAGGCGCGGAACTCGTCGCGGCGGTGCACGATCGACACCTTGCCCGCGAACTTGGCCAGGAAGGTGGCGTCCTCCATCGCGGTGTCGCCGCCGCCGACCACGATCGTGTCGGCGCCGCGAAAGAAGGCGGCGTCGCAGGTGGCGCAGTACGAGACACCGCGAGCGGCCAGCTCCTCCTCGCCCGGCACGCCGAGCTTCTTGGGTTCGGCGCCCATGGACAGGATCACGGCGCGGGTGCGGATCTGCCGATCGCCGACGTGCACCACGTGGGTCCCGCCGGGCTCGTGGGAGAGCTCGAGCTTGGTGGCGTCGTCGGTCAGGAAGCGCGTGCCGAAGCGCTCGGCCTGGTCTCGGAACTCCTGCATCATCTCCGGGCCGAGCACGCCCTCGGGGTAGCCGGGGTAGTTCTCGACGTCGGTGGTCTGCTGGAGCAGCCCGCCCCAGGCGAAGCCCTCGACCATGAGCGGCCCGAGGTCCGCGCGCGAGGTGTAGAGCGCGGCGGTGTACCCGGCCGGCCCGCTCCCGACTATGACGACGTTCTCGATGTCCTTGATCTCCACGCTCACCCACTCATCACTTTACTTTTTGAAGTGTAGTGGCCGGCGGCCACCCCGTCGGCACGCTCACGCTCCCATCCGGCGACCGTGTTGCGCAGCTGGAAGAAGGCCACGACGCCGGGCGGGATGGGCAGCCAGAAGGCGATCACGCGGTAGGTGAGGACCGCGGCGAAGACCGTCGCCTCGTCGATCCCGAACAGCACGAAGGCCGCGATCATCCCGGCGTCGACGGAGCCCACGCCGCCGGCGGGCGAGGGGATCACGTTGGCCGCCATCCCCAGGAAGAAGGCCTGCACCAGCACCGCGAACGGGACGTCGCCGCCGTAGGCCTCGAAGCTCGCCCACAGGACGCATATGTTGGCCGCCCAGAAGCCGAGCGCGCCGGTCACGGCGAGCGCGCCGCGGCTGGGATGGCGCACGTAGTGGATCGCCGTGCGCACGCCGCTGGCCACGGTGGCCGGACCCTTGGCCAGCCGCGTGAGGTAGCGGGTGCGGCGGTAGCCGCCGGCGACACGGTAGATGCGCCGCTCGACGTCCTCCGGGATCAGCGCGATCAGCAGGAACACGGCGATCAGGCAACCGGACACCGCGGCCGGCACCACGGTGCCGGCGAAGGGGGCGTCGCCGGGCAGCACGCCGGTGCGCAGCAGGATGCCGAAGAGCAGCAGCGCGAGCGTGTAGACGGCGTAGGTGAGCGTGAGAAAGGCGACCATGCGACAGGCCGAGCGGCGGCGCTCCATGCCCGCCTTGCGAAGGGCCCAGTAGGTGAGCACGATCCCGCCGGCGCCCGCGGCCGAGAAGATCCGCGTGGCTGCGAGGCCGGCCATCGTGATCTGGTACGACGCCTTGAGGTCGAGCCGGCGGTGCACGGCGTCGTCGCGCGTGCCGGACAGCACGCCGCGGAACAGGGCCACGTAGGCCGCGAAGGCGGCGACGTTGAAGGCGATCGCCAGCCCGACCCAGTACCAGACGGCGTCGCCGAGCTTGCGCGCCACGTCCTCGAGGCCGACCAGCTGCGGGAAGACCACGTAGATCGCCACCACCAGCAGCAGGAACACCGCCATGCCGCCCACCAGCTTGCGGCGGTCCTGGAGCAGCGCCTGGAACGCACCGACCTGGAGCTCCTCGTCCTCGTCCCTGGAGGCGTCCTCCTCCAGCTCGAGCTCGAAGTCGCGCTGCTCGAGCTCGAAGTCGCGTTGCTCGGCTCGCAGGTCGCGCTCCTCGGCTCGCAGGTCGCGCTCCTCGGCCCGCATCAGACGATCCGAGGCTCCAGACGATGGACCGCGCCGGCCACCAGCCGCACGGCCGGCTCGAGCTTCGGCGCCATGCGCCAGATGCCCTCGGCCAGCGCCAGCCCGGCGATCAGGTCGATCGCGTAGTGCTCGCCGAGGTAGACGAGCCCGAACCCGAGCAGCGCCGCGTACACCGACCCGAGGGTGGCGTGCCGGGGCCCGACCTGCGACAGGATGCGGGCCGCCATCACTGACGTGCCGAAGTGGAGTGAGGGCATGGCGGCGAACGGGTTGCCTTGAAGCGAATGGTAAAGCGGTTGCCAGAGGCGCTTCCAGACCCGCTCACCCGCCTCGGCCATGATGCGCCGGACGGGCGGCGTGTTGCCGTTGGCGCCCGCCCACCAGGGCGGCGCGGTCGGGACCAGCCAGTAGACCACGCACCCGAGGTCGAAGCAGGCGGCCATCAGGACGGCCGAGCGCGGGTAGTGCTCGCGGTGGCGCAGCAGGATGTAGGCCAGGGTCCCGTGGGGCACGAAGAACCAGCTCCAATGCACGGTCGAGAGGGCGTAGTCGAGCGGCCCGACGTGGCCCTCGAGGCCGAGCGCCTTCTGCAGGCGGTGGGTCGGGAGCATGCCGGCGCCGAGCGCGTTGTCGGCGCGGATCGTGTAGTCGATCTTGAGGCGGCGGCGCAGCGCGTCGGGGTCGTCGTCGGGCATGTCGAAGTGGGCGAAGTAGGCCCACATCTGCAGTGCGTAGATGCCCGCGTCGCGCAACGGCGAGCGGGGCTGGGCGAGCGCGAGCGCGGCGGGAGCCTGCCAGGAGAGAGCGGCCACGACCGGCGGCCGGAGCTTCAACCGGTGCCGGACGAGCGGCGTGAGCACTCCGACAGCCACCGCGCCCCACGCGAGCCGTCGAAGGGCGCGAGTGCTCTTCAAAGCCGGCGCAGCATAGCCCGCGAGGGGGTCGGGCACGTTAGGCGACCATAGGTCAACATTCGTGCCGGACCCCCTCGCGGCGCAGTGCCGGGGGGCGCCGGCTCAGCCTGCCGGCGACGCTTCCGAGTAGCGCAGCGAGCCCGGCGTCGTGAGCGTCTCCCCGGTCTCGAGCAGCGTCTTCAGCCCGGAGAGGATCATCGGCCAGCCGCCGTAGAGCTCGTCGTTCGCGCCCTCGCGCAGCTCGTCGTGGGTGACGGTCAGCCGGCAGGAGTCGCCGACCGGCTCGATCTCCCAGGTGACCCTCGAGGTCCCTTCGCCCTTGACGTCCTCGCTCCACAGGGCGTTGAAGCTCTGGACGAGCCGGCGCGGCGGATCGACCTCCAGGTTCTCACCCTCGGCGATCGCGATGCCCGCGCCCGCGTGGAAGCCCTCGTAGCGGGAGCCGGGCGTCCAGTCCGAGCGCACCCCGACGCCGAAGCTGTACGTCGCCCGCTGCTCCTCGTCGGTGATCGCCTCCCAGAGCCGCTCGGGGGTCGTCTTGATGTAGATCTCGAAGACCTTCTCCATCGTCTTGTCCTCCAATCGGTGCTTGAGTCCGCTGAGCGCTGCGGCCCAGGGCTCCGCGTACTTGCTCACCCACCTGTCGTGGACGAGCCGGATCGGGACCGGGTTCAGGAAGTGGAGCTTCTCGCGGCCGCGCTTCCTCGTGGTCACGAGCCCTGCCTCCTCGAGCACCCTCAGGTGCTTCATCACGCCGAAGCGCGTCATCGGCAGTCGGCCCTCGAGCGCGCTCAGCGTCTGCCCGTCCTGCTTGAAGAGCGCGTCGAGCAGCCCTCTTCGCGTCGGGTCGGCCAGGGCCCTGAACACCGCATCCATGGCCGCCATTATATGTGACTAAATGGTCACCTGTCAACTCGTCGGTCTCGTCATGTAAGACGGACCCGTGCCGCGAAGCTCATCGCCGTTCACTTCGTCTCACCGGGGGGCTGCCGCCCGCTATCGCAGCGACTGGCTGCCCCACGCCGACTGGATCGAGCTGGACGGCATCGGCCACTGCCCCCAGCTCGACACCCCGCTCGAGACCGCACAGCTGATCCTGGGCTTCACCG
>JBOGXS010000377.1:0-7154 GCA_050693815.1 Thermoleophilaceae bacterium
GTCCGGGCTCGGCCGGGGCGGTCCCCAAGCGGGCGGCAGCGCGGACAACCCGCCGCTCGGGCGCCCGACGCCCGAGCGCCTCCTCGTAGGTCTCGGTCACCTCTCGGGCCACCTGGGGCCAGGCGAAGCGCTCGGCACGCTCGCGCGCCGAGCGCGCCATGCGCCGGCGCCGCTCGGGGTCGAGCGCGAGGTCGCGAAGCACCTCGCCGAGCGCCACGGCGTCCCCGGCGGGGGCGAGCAGGCCGTCCATGCGGTTGCGCAGCACGTCGCGGTAGCCGGCGATGTCCGAGGCCACGGCCGGCGTGCCCGAGGCGAACGCCTCGGTCAGCACCATGCCGAAGCTCTCGCCGCCGAGCGACGGCGCGCAGAGCAGGTCCGAGCGGCCCAGCAGGCGCCACTTCTCCTCCTCGCTCACCCGGCCGGCGACCTCCACTCCCTCCGAGTCGAGCAGCAGCGGGGCCACCTCGGCCTCGGTCGCGCCGGCCACGGTCAGGCGTGCGTCGACGCCCGCGGCGCGCAGCGCCTCGAAGGCTCGCAGCAGCACGGGCAGCCCCTTGCGCTCCTCCGCCCGGCCGACGAAGAGCAGCTCGAGCCGCTCGTTGGGACGGACGCGGTCGGGCCGCGCCGCGGCGAGGTCCACCCCGTTGGGCACGATGCGGTAGCTGCCGCCGTAGAAGCGGCGCGCGGTCCACTCCGCTGCCTCCGACACCGCGATTCGGGCCGCCACCTTCGAGTAGAGCCGGCGCGCGCCCAGGACGTTGGCGGTGAGCGAGCCGACCATCCAGCTCGTCGAGTAGGTGTGGAAGGTGGCCACCACGGGCGGGCGGGCCGACTCGGCCGCGTACCAGCTCACCACCGGGGCGTTGGGCTCGTGCACGTGTACCACGTCGTAGCCGCCGTTGCGCAGCTCCCTCCCGAGGGTGGCGATCGCCTCGGGGAAGAGCGACAGGTTCGACACGGCGCCGTTCATCGGCAGGCCCACGGTGCGGCCCAGCGGAATCAGGTAGTCGGGCAGGGGCCGCCGCTCCGGCTGCGCGCCGCGATGCAGTACACGGGCCTGGCGGTCGTCGGGGTCGTAGGGGGCCAGTAGGCGAACCTCGTGGCCCTGGGCCGAGAGCTCCTTCGCGAGAGCCTCGACGTGCCGGCCGACTCCACCCGGGTACGTGTACGAATAGGGCGAGACCAGCGCTACACGCACCTGGGCATCGTAGCCGCAGCATCCGCGCGACACAGTGCGGTTCGCCACACTATGTGCCTGTGGCCGAGCCGCGCAGCTACGTGAAGTACACCTTCCTGAAGGTCGATCCGGCCTGGCGGCGGCGCTCGGCCGAGGAGCGCGAGGGGGACAAGCGGGAGTTCGCCGCGGCCTGTCGCGAGTTCGCCGAGGACCACTACCTGCGCGCGTACTCGCTGGTGGGCACCCGCGGCGACTGCGACCTCATGGTGCGCGCGATCGCCCGCACCCTCGACCCGATCCACGAGCTGCACGTGCTGCTCAACCAGAGCGGCCTGATGCGCTTCACGGACGTGCCGTACTCCTACCTGGCCATGACGAAGGAGTCCCCCTACTCCGACGAGCCGGACAAGCCGCTCGGGCCGCGTCCCGGCGCGGACTCCAGGTACCTGATCGTCTACCCGATGGTAAAGCGCCGCGACTGGTATCGCCTGCCCGGCGAGGAGCGCGTGCGGGTGATGCGCGAGCACATCGACGTGGCGCGCCGCTTCGGCGGGATCGAGACCAA
Organism: Thermoleophilaceae bacterium; assembly: GCA_050693815.1. Classification (GTDB taxonomy): domain Bacteria; phylum Actinomycetota; class Thermoleophilia; order Solirubrobacterales; family Thermoleophilaceae; genus JACVRW01. Next base: position 1,743 of record JBOGXS010000377.1, read on the forward strand.
CACGGCGTACTCGTTCGGGCTCGACGACCAGGAGTTCGTGGTCGCCTTCGACGCCGACGATCCGGCCGAGTTCCTCGACCTCGTACACGAGCTGCGGGCGACGGAGTCGAGCGCCTACACCGAGTCGGAGACGCCCATCTTCACCTGCATCTCGGCGACGCTGGAGCGCGCGCTGGACGCGCTGGACGGCGAGCGCGCGGTGCGCGCGAGCCCTGGATCTCCCGGCGAGGTGGTGCGAGCTCCGGCCTAGCCGACCCGCTCGCGCGCGGCCTCGAGCAGCTCGTCGGTCGTGGTGAGCTTCACGCGCGGGCGGCCCTGCGGCTCGCCGGCGGCCTTCTCGGCCCGGTCGATCGCCTCCCAGCCCGCGTAGGTCACGTGGTCGGGCTTTCGCTCCTCGAGGAGCTCCTCCAGCGAGTCGCGGCTCGGGTCGTCCGGATCGTTGAGGCGGCCGGCGTCGAGGTCCTCGAGCAGGGCGTCGACCGTCTGCTGAGCGTCGCGCTTGTTCGTCCCGATGATGCCCGTCGGCCCGCGCTTGATCCAGCCCACCACGTACTCGCCGGGCAGCGGCTCGCCCGCCCCGCCGACGATGCGGCCGCCCTCGTGCGGGATCGTCCCGGATCGCTCGTCGAAGGGCAGGCCATGGACCGGGATGCCGCGGTAGCCGATCGAGCGGAACACGATCCCGCAGTCGAGCTCCTCCACCGTCTCGGTGGAGCAGGCGCGGAGCGCTCCGTCCTCGTCGCGCAGCGCGTTGCGGCAGATGCGGATGCCCTCCACCCGCTCGTCGCCCAGGATCTCGAGCGGCGAGACGAGGAAGCGCAGCACGATCCGGCGCCGCTTCCCCTCGGGCCGGCGGCCCGCGTACCCGGTCAGGATCTCGACGTTCTTGCGCGAGGTGCCGCTCGCCGCGTCGCTCTCGAGCCAGGTCCGGCTGAGCTCGTCGATCTCGACGTCGGAGGCGTCCACGTAGACGTCGGCGTCGGTCATCTCGCCGAGCTCGAGCAGCTCGGGATTGGTGAACGCGGCCTGGGCCGGGCCACGCCGGCCCAGCACCACGATCTCCTCGATGCCGCTCTCGGCGAGCACGTCGAGGGCGTGGTCGGCCACGTCGGTCTCGGCCAGCTCGTCGCGGGTGAGGGCGAGCATGCGCGCCACGTCAGCCGCGACGTTCCCGTTGCCGATCACCACCGCGCGCTTGCAGGAGAGGTCGAACTCGGGCTCGCGGTAGTCGGGATGGCCGTTGTACCAGGCCACGAGCTCGGTGGCCGACCAGCTGCCGGGCAGGTCCTCGCCGGGGATGCCGATGCGGCGGTCGACCTGGGCCCCGACCGCGTAGATCACCGCGTGGTAGCGGGCCAGCAGGTCCTCGTGGGTCAGGTCGCTGCCGTAGTCGAGGTTGCCAAAGAAGCGAAACTCCGGGTGGGCGGCGGTCTTCTCGTAGACGCGGCTGACCGCCTTGATGTTCGGGTGGTCGGGCGCCACGCCGCCGCGCACGAGGCCCCAGGGGGTGGCAAGCCGGTCGTAGACGTCGACCTGCGCCTCGAGCCCCGGGTGCGACCTGCTCTTCAGCAGGTGGCCGGCCGCGTAGAAGCCCGATGGCCCGGAGCCGACGATCGCCACGCGCAGCGGCTCCTCCGGTGTCCCGATCGATCCCATCGAGCCAACGAGTGTAGGCGGCGCCCCGGGCGGGCCGCCCGGTTAAACGCGGTCCGCCTAGCGACGAGCGTCAGGCCTGCGGAGAGTCCGGGGACTCCTCGTCCCCGGCGGGAGCGTCCACGCCGGCCGGCTGCTCGACCCCCATGATGAGGTCCATCGCGGAGACGGTCTCGACCGGCTTGACGGTCACCTCCGGCTCCTCGACCTCGTCGACCTCCGCGACCGGCTCGACCTCCGCGACCGGCTCGACCTCCACGACCGGCTCGGGGTCGGGGTCGACGACCGGCTCGACCGGGGCGATCTCCACCCGCGGCCCCGTCGCTGTGTCGGTGGGCTCGAGCTCGGCGACCGGCTCCTCCTCGGCCTCCTCGGCCTCCTCGACCGGCTCGACGACGACCGGCTCGAGAACGACGGGCTCCCCGGCGACCGGCTCCTGGCCGACCTCGACGACCGGCTCCTCGACCTCGACGACCGCCTCCTCGGCCTCGGGGACCGGCTCCGCCTCGACCGAAGCCTCCTCAACCGGGTCTTCCCCAGCCGGAGCCGACCGGGCGGCGGCGACGTCCTCGGCGAGCTCCTTCAGCGAGGGGGTCGCGATGTCGAGGGTGCTGAGCTCGTCCGGCGCGGCCGCCGGCTCGGCGACCGGGGCCTCCACGACCGGGGCCTTCACGACCGGGGCCTCCACGACCGGCGCCTCCACAACCGGGGCCTCCACGACCGGCGCCTCCACGACCGGGGCCTCCACAACCGCGGCGACTACGGGCGCCTCGGCAGGGGACACGGCGGGGGCGGCCGGGGCGCTCGCGGCCGGCTCCACCGTCGGCCCGTCCGCCGCCACGACCTTCGTCCTCGCCACCAGGTCTCCGAGCCGCCCGCGGCGGTCACCCGTGGCCAGCATGACGACGAGTCCCACCAGCGCGCTGTCCACCACGCGCAGCACGGAGCGGAGCGCGACCTCGCGGATGCCGGGCGGCGTGCCGTCCAGGCGCACGACGCGGATCTTCATCAGGCGCTTTCCGACTGTCTGCCCGCCACCGGTCTCGCAGGCGAAGTAGTAGTAGAGCGCCCAGCCCACCGCGACGGCGGCCACCGGCCCACCGAGCGCCAGGTCGCTCCCGCCGAGCGTGCCGGCGGCGACCAGCACCGCGGCCGCGCCGGCCCCGGCGATCGCGAGATCGATCAGGGCGGCCAGCATGCGGCGGTTGTCGAGCTTCGGCCCGGAGACGGGCGCTGAGGAGGAGTGGGCGATGGCGTTCATCTCAACCTGCATCGGACGGGCCTGCGCGTCCCCTTAGGCGCGCAGGCGACCGGTTGGACGTGCCCGCCGGGCCGCAAGCAATCGGCTCGGCCGAGTGCGCGCGGATTCCTTAGGGTCCGTAGCGAAACAAGTGGGTGGTTTGGGCGCCCGATCCGTGGATGCCAGGGGCCGCACTCGAGCGCAGCGATACCAGAGGTATCGCGAGCATCGAGGGTGGGTTCTGGCGCCGCGGGCGGGTGTCCAAACCGACCAGTTGTTGAGCTACGGGCCCTTGGTACATGATCCGGACCATGCAGAGGGTCGCCGTGGCCGACATGGGCTCGAACTCCTGGCGCCTCGTGGTCTACGGCCACGAGCCGGGCACGCCCTGGTGGAGCCTCGTGGACGAGATCCGCGAGGCGGTGCGGATCAGCGCCGGGATGGGCAACCGGGGCCTGCTTCAGCCGGACCGGATCGACCGCGCGCTGCACACGGCCGCGGTGTTCGCCTCGTTCAGCCGCGCCTCGGGCATCGACCAGATCGAGGCCGTGGCCACCAGCGCCATCCGCGACGCCGGCAACGGCGAGGAGCTGCTCGCCGCCATCCGCGAGCGGACCGGGCTCGAGCCGCGCGTGATCAGCGGTCGCGAGGAGGCCCGCTACGACTGGCTCGCGATCGCCAACTCCACCACGATCGTCGACGGCTTCGGAATAGACATCGGCGGCGGCAGCATCCAGGCGCTGCGCATCGAGGATCGCCGCCTGGCCCGTGCCGAGTCGCTCCCGCTCGGCTCGGTGCGGGTGAGCGAGGAGTTCCTGCCCGGCGAGAAGGCGCCGGGCAAGGCGATCAAGGCCCTGCGGACGAAGGTCGCCGGCGAGCTCGAGCGGCTCGGCTGGTGGGAGGGCGGCGGGCGCGTGGTCGGAGTGGGGGGCACGATCCGAAACCTCGCCGCGGCGGCGATGAAGCGGCTCGACGTCCCCGCCCTCGACGTCCAGGGGTTCGAGCTCGAGCGCGACGCCCTAGAGGAGATCGTCGAGCTGCTCGCCTCGAGGCCCGCCTCCAAGCGCGGCGACGTGGCCGGGATCAAGCCCGACCGCGGCGACCTGATCCTGGGCGGCGCCCTGGTGCTCGCCGCCACCCTCGACGGGGGCGGCTTCGATCGCATCGAGGTGACCGAGGCGGGCCTGCGCGAGGGCGTCTTCTTCGAGCGCCTGCTGGGCGAGCGAGAGCTGTTCGAGGACGTCCGTCGCACGTCGGTCGAGAACCTGGCTCACCGCTTCAACCGCGACCCGGAGCACGTCGGCAGGGTGGCCGAGCTGTCGCTCGAGATGTTCGACGGTCTTGCGGCGGCCGGCCTGCACGACCTGGGCGGGGACGAGCGCGAGCTGCTCTGGGCGGCCTGCGTGCTCCACGACATCGGCACCGCAATCGACTACGACGACCACCACCGCCATTCGCACTACCTGATCCTGAACGCAGGCCTGCCGGGCTTCGCGCCGCGCGAGCTGGTGCTGATCGGGAGCATCGCGCGCTACCACCGCAAGGGCAATCCCGACGCCTCGGAGCTTGGCGACCTGGCCCAGCCGGGCGACGCCGACCGGCTGCGTGTCCTGTCCGGGATCATCCGGCTGGCCGAGCAGCTCGAGCGCAGCCGCGACGGTGCGATCCGCCGCGTCCGCGTGGACGCGCTGGACGGCGCCGTGGCGCTCGACACCGAGGTCGATCCGGCCGGTGACCCCAGCGTGCCGATCTGGGCCGCGCGCCGCAACGCGGACCTGCTTGCCGAGGCGCTCGGGCGCGACGTGGAGATCGCGTGAGCCGGGTCAGGCTGGGCGCCCTCGGGGCGCTCGCCCTCGTGGCCCTCGACGTGGCCGCGGTGCCGGCCGCGCTGCCCTCCGTGCGAGTCGAGCTGGGATCGTCGACCTCCGGGCTCGTATGGGTCCAGGGCGGCTACGTGCTGGCGCTGGCGGTGACGCTCCTCTTCCTTGGGAGCCGCAGGCAGACGCTCGAAGGGCGACTCGCGACGAGCGCGGGACTCGTCGCCTTCGTCGCGGGCGCCGTGCTCGCCTTCACGGCCGACAGCACGGCGCTGCTCGTGACCGGGCGGATGCTGCAGGGCGCCGGCGCGGCGCCGCTGATCCTCGCCGCGCTCGAGGTCCCGCGCCCGGCTGACGGTCGCCGTGGGGCTGCCTTCGTCGCCTTGGTCGGCGCCCTGCTCGTGCTCGCCTTGGCGCCACTGGTGGGCGGTGCGCTCGCCGAGAAGGTCGACTGGCGCTGGCTGTTCCGGCTCGAGCTGCTACCGGCAGCCCTCGCCGTGCTGCTGCTGGGGGGTCCGCGCCGCCCGGCGATGGCACCGGCGGAGCGGCGAGCCGGCGCCGTGAGCGCCGGGCTCGTCTGTGCCACCATCGGACTGATCCAGTCCCGGCCGTGGGGCTGGGCCTCGGCCGACACGCTGCTCTTCCTGGCCGCGGGCGCCGGGCTGCTGGTCGTCGCGGGCCGCGCCGAGCCCACCGCGGACG